>NZ_RZSL01000330.1:0-6947 GCF_003997355.1 Mesorhizobium sp. M1E.F.Ca.ET.041.01.1.1
TGTCGAGATCCTCCGGGAAAAGGCCCGGGCGGTTATCGAGCGGCGTCCAGTCTGTGTAATAGCCCCTGACCGGCCCGAGATAGGGAAACTGCACTTCCAGGCAGCGCCGGTAATCCATCTCGTCGGACTCGACGATGCCGGCCGCCGGATTTTCCAGCGCCCAGACCATGCCGGCGAGCACCGCCGAGGTGACCTGCAGGCCGGTGGCGTTCTGGTAAGGCGCCAGCTTGCGCGCCTCGGCCAGCGACAGCTGCGAACCGTACCAGTAGGCATTCTTGTCGTGGCCGTAGAGCAGCACGCCGAGCTCGTCGACGCCGTCGACCAGCTCGTTCTCGTCGAGCACATGGTGGACGGGCTGCGCCTTGCCGGCGGCGCCGAACATCTCGTGCAGCGACAGCACGGCGTCATTGCAGGGATGGTAGGCATAGTGACAGGTCGGGCGGTAGTTCACCTTGCCCTTCTTGCCGCGCACGGTGAAGAAATCGGCGATCGAGATCGACTCGTTGTGCGTCACCAGGAAACCGTATTGCTCGCCGGGCGTCGGGCACCAGCTGCGCACGCGCGTGTTGGCGCCGGGCTGCTCCAGGAAGATCGCCGCCTGCGAGCCGTTTTTGTGCTTCTTGCCGTTCTTGGGCATCCAGTTTTCGTGCGTGCCCCAGCCGAGCTCGGCCGGCTGCAGGCCTTCCGAGATGAAGCCCTCGACCGACCAGGTGTTCCAGAACACGTCCATCGGCTTCGGCTTCTTGGTGCGCTGGGTATCGCGCTCGGCGATGTGGATGCCCTTGACGCCGGTCTTCTTCATCAGCTTGGCCCAGCCCTCGCGGTCGTGCTGCTCGGGCTCGGCAAATTCGAGCCCGAGATCGGTGGCCAGGTGGACCAGCGCCTGCTTGACGAACCACGAGACCATGCCGGGATTGGCGCCGCAGCAGGAGATCGCCGTGCTGCCGCCGGGATTATTCTCTTTCTCTTCGCGCACGGTTTCACGCAGCGCGTAGTTGGTGCGCGAGGCATTGTCGGCCGTTTCGTCGAAATAAAAGCCAAGCCAGGGCTCGACCACGGTGTCGATGTAGAGCACGCCGAGCTTGCGGCAGAGCTTCATCAATTCGAGCGAGGAGGTGTCGACCGACAGGTTGACGCAAAAGCCCTGGCCGCCGCCATTGGTGAGAAGCGGGGTCAGCAGCTTCTTGTAGTTCTTCTTGGTGACGGCGTCCTGCATGAAGGTGATGCCGCGCTCGTCGAGCAGCTTGCGGTCGGTGTCGAGCGGGTCGATGACCACCATGCGCGACTTGTCGAACTTGAAATGGCGTTCGATCAGCGGCAGCGTTCCCCGTCCGATCGAGCCGAAGCCGATCATCACGACAGGGCCGGTGATTTCACCGTAAACGGGCCAGTTTTCATTCGCCATTTTCTGGGACACTCCTTCAAACACATGCAAAATCCGGCGTTTCCGCCGGAAGCGCTACACCACAGATCATTGTCACAAACCAGCGAAAAGCGCCAACCGCCGGCTAAGTCGCGATGATGGCGTGGTTAAGCCGCCTTGGCCATGCCGTCGAGGAAGCTGACCAGCCGGTCGCGGTCGGCGGTCAGGCCCTTGTAGTCGAGCTGTTCCTGATCGAGGGCGTTGAGCTGCCCGGCGAAAGAGGCCGCGAGCGCTGGCTTGTCTGGGTGGCGGGCAAGCACGGCCAGCGGGTCGAGATGGATGCGGATTGTGAAGAGGATGTCGCGCGAGACCGGCAGCTTGCGCAGCGTTTGGCGCTCGACGCGGATGAAGGCATGCGCGTTGATGTCGCCGTCCGGAAAGCGCGTCGGGCGGTTGGTGGCGCGGTCGAGGCGCTGGATGTTGGAAAGCGGATGATAGAGTGCGTCGCCCGCCTGGATCGACCAGTTGAAGCGTTCGACCGCCTGGCCCTGCAGCCCGTCGAACATGCGGTTGATCAAATCGGCCGGCCGCGTGCCGGGGCCGAAGCCAGGCACGGGCGCATGGATCTCCTGAAGCGGCTTGCCGAATTTTTCCTGGAGCGACCAGGATGAGGGGAAACAGAGCGAGCCGGCGGCGAGCCGCCAGCCGTCGTCGCCCCGGCGCATCAGGATCAGATCTTCCTGGACCAGCAGGGACGCCCGGACAAGCGGCGCTTCCAGCAAATCGGGAGCCAGTCCGCCCGTTGCCTGCTCGAGGCCGACAACCTCGACATCCGAGCCGATACCTCGGTGTGTCTCAGGATATTTTGCCGGAAGATAGGCGGAGAGGAGGTCCAGCACCTCGCGCTGCGCGTCGCGGGTGCCGTCTTCCTCGACAAAGACCTTTTCCGGGATTTCCGTGTAAAGCCGCCGCTTCTCTGCGAGATGGGGCAGAAGGAACCGATCGATCTCGATCCAGCGATCGAGCTCGAGCGGTTTGAGGCCGATGGTGAAAGGCTTTGAAGACCCGTCATAGGGCGTGTGGGTTGGGGGCATGTGGGTCGGCTGGCGAACGATCATGCTTCTCTCAAACAGAAAATGGCTTTTCTCAAACAGAAAACGACTGGCGGCTCCAGTGTCAGGCCAGTTGCGCCGGGATCAGCCCGCGCAGTGAATTGCCGACAAAGATCGCCTTCGCCGACTTGAGATCGTCGTAGCTGTAGATCGCTTCCACGGCGCGGCCTTCGTCCAGAAGCTCGCCGCGCAATATTCCAGGCAAAAGGCCGCAGTCGAGCCGGGGCGTCGCCAGCACACCGTCGCCGAAGTCGGCGAAGAGATTGGTGATCGTGCCCTCGCAGAGTTCGCCACGCTCGTTGGCGAGCAGCACCTCGTCGGCTTGCGTGATGAGATATTCGGCACGTGCGTGCGTGTAGACCTGTCGCCGGCTGGTCTTGTGGCGCAGCAGCATGTCACTGGAATCGAGCCGGGTTCGCGCCAGCCGCAGCCGCCACACCTTGCCGGCCGGAAGCGGTTCGTAAGGTTGCGCGGCGGCTGTCGCTTCGCCATTGCGCTGCAGGGCAAGCCGGGTGCGCATCGCGATTTGCTGCCCGCCGACCGCGCCCATCAGCACCTCACCGATCCGTTGCGGGTCGCAGGCAAAGCCGAGCTCCGCGGCGGAAGCGTAAAGCCGCGCAAGATGGCGGTCGAAGCGCAGGAAGCCCGAGCCAGGCTCCCAGCGCATGGTCTCGATCAGTTCGAAGTCGGCACGGTTCCCGTCGCGAAGCGCGCTTTCAGAAGACACTCCCGGTACTCCTCATCGGCCGTCGAATCGAAGACGACGCCGCCGCCGACATTGTAGACGGCCTCGCCATCGGCAAAGAGCGAGATGGTGCGGATCGCCACCGAAAAGCGCATCGTGCCGCCGGGTGCGACCCAGCCGATGGCACCGCAATAAACGTCGCGCGGCACGCTCTCCAGATCGTGCAGGATCTCCATGGCGCGGATCTTCGGCGCACCGGTGATCGAGCCGCAAGGGAAAAGCGCGGCAAAGACCCGGCGAATGCCGACATCCGGCAAGAGTTTCGCCCGCACCCGGCTCACCATCTGGTGCACCGTCGGATAGGTCTCGATGCGGAACAATTCCGGCACCTCCAGCGTGCCGACCTCGCTGATCAGCGAAATGTCGTTGCGCAGCAGGTCGACGATCATGCGGTTCTCGGCCTGGTTCTTTTCGTCGTTGCGCAGGAACGCCTTCAGCCGCGCGTCCTCGGCCCTGGTCGCGCCGCGCGGCGCGGTGCCCTTCATGGGGTGCGTCTCGATCATGCCTTCGGCGTCGATCTCGAAGAAGAGTTCCGGCGAACGCGACAGCACGACCGGATCGCCAAGCGAAATCAGCGCGCCGTATTTCACCGGCTGGCGTTCGGTCAGCGCGTCGAAGGCGGCAAGCGGATCGCCGGACCATTGCGCATGGACCGGAAAGGTCAGATTGCCCTGGTAGCAGTCGCCCTTGCGGATGTGTTCGTGAAGGCGCGCGAAGCGGACGGCGTAGTCCTTGGCGGACCAGCTTGCCCTGGCGTCGAAGATCGGGCCGTTGCTGGCGGGGCCCGAACCCTTCGGCACCGCCTGTTCGAGCGGCGCGTCGAAGACGCCGAGACAGATCAGTGGCGCGCGGCGTCCTTCAGGCAACAATGGCACCAGCTTTGGCTCGAGCAGGTAGCCGGCCTCGTAGGAGAAATAGCCTGCCAGCCATTTGCCGGCGTCGGAGGCCGCCTGCGCTGCCTCGAGCGCTGGCGTGAACTCGGCCGCGCTGCGCGCGACAATGATTTCGTGCGGCCGGTCGAAGACGAACTGGCGAGCGGTCTCGTCGTTGCGGAAGATGGCTGAAGGCAGGGACATAAGCCTCGAATGCGGTCAATTCAGTCGACCGCTCTATATGGGGGCTCGGCGAGGCGCAATCGAGGGAACGGCGTCGGGCGGCGCAAAGCTGGCCGTGGTCCAAAACAAAGGCGGCGCCCGTGGAGGACGCCGCCTTTGCGCCAACACATGTCGGCTGTTCAGGTGTTGCTTGCGGTGCCCGCCGTCGGGAATCGGCGGGCGAATTCCTTCTCGTCGCCAGCGGCCAAGAGCTTCGCCTGCTCGATCCATTTCTCACGCGCGATACGACCGTCGAAATTCAGCACGTCTTCGATGCGCTTGACGTCGGCCTCGGTCCACGCGGCGATCTGGGCGTAGGTCGTGACGCCCTGGCCCTTGAGCAGCTTTTCGTTGACCGGGCCGATGCCGATCAGGCGGCGCAGATTGTCGCCCTTGCCGGCGGCCGCCTTCGGGGCAGCGGCCTTCTTCGGAGCCGGGGCCTTCTTCGGCGCCGCGCTTGCCTTCGGCGCGGCGGATTTAGCCGCCGGCTTCGGCTGAGCCGCCGGCTTGGCCGCGGCGGGTTTGGCCGCAGCCGATTTCGCCGGCGACGATTTGGCCTCGGCCGGTGTCGACATCAGCGCCGTCGGCGCAGGCGCGGCGGCCTTGTTGGCGCCGGTCTTGGCGGGCGTGGAAGGCGCCTCGCGCAGCCGGCCCTCGAGGTCGGCGCGGGCGCGGCTGCATGCGTCGAGTTCGCCGCTCAGGCGATTGGTATCGGCGCGCAATCTATCGCGTTCGCTCTTCGTGCGGTCGAGATCGCCGCGCAGGCTGTCGAGCTCGCCGCGCAGCCGGCCCCAGAAGAACCAGCCAACCAGAATACCCACAATGAACGCCAGGAGCATGTAGAAGAAAGTGCTCATTTCCCTCTCCAGTCCGATCTGTCGGCCGCGGCCCGGAATGGCGAGCTTGCCGCAAGGATCGTCTATCGTTCCGCGGTCGGCGGAACAGCCGCTTCAATCGAGCTGTCGGCGCGTGGCTCTCCTCCAGCTATAGCCGACGGCCGTCATCGCATCCGCCGAAGCGCAACACGGGCCGTCACTGGCCCGCGCTATGCGTCCGGCTGAGCTTGAGGCGGGACGCTATCATACGGCCCGTGGAAAGCTAATTGAAAAATGCGGCGGAGAGTTATTGAAGAACAGATATTTAGGACGACAATAGAGCTGCCGCGAATATTCGCCCCGGCTAAATTGTTCTGGCCTATGCCGCCGGCGAAACACCCGTCATTTGTCGAGCGCTTCCAGTTCATCGATCAGCGCGCCGATCACGCCAAGGCCGATCTGCCAGAAGGCGGGGTCCGTGGCGTCGAGGCCGAAGGGCGCCAGAAGCTCCGAGTGATGCTTGGTGCCGCCGGCGCGCAGCATCTCGAAATACTTCTCCTGAAAGCCGCGCTCGGCGTTCTGATAAACGGCATAGAGCGAGTTCACCAGGCAGTCGCCGAAGGCATAGGCGTAGACGTAGAAGGGCGAGTGGATGAAATGCGGGATGTAGGTCCAGAAGACCTCATAGCCGTCGCGCAGCTTGATCGCCGGCCCCAGGCTTTCGGCTTGAACCTCGAGCCAGAATTCGCCGAGCCTGTCTGAAGTGAGCTCGCCGTTGCGACGCTCGGCATGCACCTTGCGCTCGAACTCGTAGAAGGCGATCTGGCGCACGACCGTATTGATCATGTCCTCGACTTTCTGGGCGAGCATCGCCTTGCGTTCGCGGCGGTCGCCGGTCTGGTCGAGCAGCGAGCGGAAGGTCAGCATCTCGCCGAAGACGGAGGCCGTCTCAGCCAGCGTCAGCGGCGTCGCGGCCATCAGCGCGCCCTGGCCGCCGGCGAGCACCTGGTGCACGCCATGGCCGAGCTCGTGCGCCAGCGTCATCACATCGCGCGGCTTGCCCATGTAGTTGAGCAACACATAAGGGTGCGCCGAAGGCACCGTCGGATGGGCGAAGGCGCCGGGCGATTTACCGGGCCGCACGGGCGCGTCGATCCAGTTGCGGTCGAAGAAGGTCCGCGCGATCTCGGCCATGTCGGGCGAGAAACGCTGGTAGGCCAACAGCACCGTGTCCCTGGCGTCGTCCCAGCGGATCACCGCCTGCGGGGTTTCGGGCAGGGGCGCGTTGCGGTCCCAATGGTTCATCACGTCCATGCCTAGCCAACGCGCCTTCATGGCGTAGTAACGGTGCGAGAGGCGCGGATAGGCCTCGCGCACGGCGGCCGCCAGCGCGTCGACCACCTCGCGCTCGACGCGGTTGGCGAGATGGCGTGAATCGGCGATGTCCTTGAAGCCGCGCCAGCGGTCGGAGATTTCCTTGTCCTTGGCCAGCGTGTTGGTGATCAGCGTGAAGGTGCGCAGGTTCTTGCGGAAAGTCGCGGCGAGCGCCTCGGAGGCGCGGCGACGCACTTCGCCATCGGCGTCCTGCAGCCGGTTCAGCGCCGGCTCCAGCGTCAACTCCTCGCCGTCGACATCGAAGCGCAGGTCGGTCATCGTCTCGTCGAACAGGCGGTTCCAGGCGCCGCGTCCGGTGACCGACTTTTCATGGAACAGCTGCTCGACCTCAGGAAGGACAAGCCCTACCAGCTTGAGGACCGGGTCGAGCACCCAGGGCCGGTAATGGGCGAAGGCCGCGTCGGCCGCAAGCGCGCCTTCGAT
>NZ_RZSL01000331.1:0-6944 GCF_003997355.1 Mesorhizobium sp. M1E.F.Ca.ET.041.01.1.1
CCGCCCGCCCTGCGCGACGAAGCTAATGCCGCGCTCCGCGCAGAAGGCGACCAGTGCTGCCACGCCCTCGGTATCACGCGGCCGCACCAGCGCCGAGGCGCCGAAATTGCGGGCGTCGAAGCCTGGGTCGCGGGCGGCGAGCTCGACGGCGTCCCAGATGGTGGCGTTGCGGCAGGCGGCGCGCAATTCGGCGACGAGGGAGGCGGACATGGGACGGCTCCGGGGAGGGGAGCGACATCCTATAGAGGAACTCGAGCCTCCGAGTCACGCAGGTGCCGTCGCCGTTGCCGACAGGCGGGCTCGATTTCACACGCGACGGCGCCATCAACGCCGTCACCGGCTGGACGCAACATCTGCGGAACGACCACTTTCGCCTGGCGCGAATATGCCCGGTGCCGCTGTCGCTATTTTCGCCCGGCCTGCTTTTTCTTCGGCGGCGCTTCAACCGCCCCGCGCGCGAGCCTTGCCGCGCGAAGCCGTTCCGTCTTTGCCTGCCGGGCCGCCGCTTCCCGCTCGATGATCGCGCGCGCCGTGTTCGTGGTGGCTTCGCTCTTGGCGTCCGCCTTCGGCTTGAACAAACTCGTTTCGGCCATGGTCTCCTCGCTGTTTGATACGAAGAAGGCCGGGCAAGCCCGACCCTCTCCAGATGCTCCCCAAAATGCTCCCCCAAAGTGCTCCAAGGCCAATGCCGGTACATCCGCGGTCAAAGGCCATGGATGCACCGCATCAGGCCGCCTGCAGGTTCTCCGCGGAGCTCTTGCCGTTCCGCTGGTCCTTCACGATGTCGAAGCTCACCTTCTGGCCCTCCGCGAGCGAACGCATTCCGGCGCGCTCGACGGCGGAAATATGGACGAACACGTCCGGCTGCCCATTGCCCTGTTCGATGAAGCCGAAGCCTTTGGTGGCGTTGAAAAACTTCACTGTTCCGGTTGCCATACGATTTTCCTTCCAAATCGACGCAAATCATCGCCGCCTGGCGTTATGCCAAACGTCGCAGTCTTCGAAATTGAGAGGGAAGATCGTCAGGGCGCCGCGGCGCGGAAACAACATTCGTTCAACAAGATCGATTTGAAAGACATAGCGCTTGAACAAGCTGCGGCAAGGCGCTGACAAACAATATTATCGATGGCCTTTGTCCTGGCGGCCTTAGGCGACGGATGGCGCTTGCTCTTGCCAAAGCTGTTGATTTCGGTGCGTGGCAATCGTGGACGGCTCCGGACCAGCCAGCTAGAATTCCGAGAAACCGATCGCCTGGCTAGGCCCATCGGCCTCTGGATCGGCGCGGCTCATGAGTCCGGGGCTATTCGATGAGTGAAGTGATCGAACAACTCGTCAGCGCCATGAACGCACACGACCTCGATGCCGTCACCGCTCTCATCCACGAGAACTATCGCAGCGTGCAGCCGGTGCACCCGGGCAGGGCCTTCGTTGGGCGGGAACAGATGCGTGCCAACTGGGAGGCCATGTTCGCGGGAATACCCGACTTCCGCGCCACGGTCGCGCGGTCGGTCCAAGACGGTGGCACGACCTGGAGCGAATGGCATTGGTCGGGCACCCGCCGCGACGGCCAGCCGTTCGAGGTGCGCGGGGTCACGCTGTTCGAGATCATCGACGGCAAGATCGTTGCCGGGCGGCTGTACCTGGAGGATGTCGAACGGCAGCTGGTCGGCATCGAAGAGGCGGTCGAAGCCCTCTCCGGCCGCCGTCCAAAGGGGACCAGCAGCAAGGCAGGCCCGTGAGCCCAACCGCTGGCGCCGCTTATTCCGCCCGCAGCACCCCTAACCCACCCAGATCGAGCACCCAATCTTCTGCCCCGTGGCCGCATCCCGCACCGCTTTCGCAAACACCCGCCTCAGACCAACCCTGTTGGCTCTCACTTCCTTGCTCGCGAGGTAGGTCGGGTCGCCGACTTCCCAGTGGTAGCGTGTGTTTGCAGGCGCCCGCTTCCAGGTGAATTTCGATACGTAGGCTACTTGGCCCGGCGTGGCGTCGGCGAACCGGCAGTCGATGGTCGCCGGGATCATTCCTTTCGCCGCCATCGCGTTGACCACCTCGTTGGCGTTCTCCGTCGTCAGCCATTGATCTATGCCATTCTTCTGATACGCGGCGAGGGCGCTCGTCTGGTATGTGTCCCTGCCGCGGAATGACGAGCATCCTGCAAGCAGCAACAGCGCGCCGATTGCTGCGCCTGCCCAGCCTGCCCACTTAATGCCAGCGCGCCTGCTGCCTGCCCGCTCGCTGCTTGCTTGATTGCTGCGCATGCCCCGGTCCCCTTGCTCTGGAGGAAATGGAAAATTAACCGTGCCGGATGCTGCCGGTGGAGCATCGCTTCGTATATTAGGAACTTCACATGCCCGGCTCGTCCGGGCCTGGTTCTGGGCGGGCCGCGGCGCGCAGGCGGGCCGTGTGACCGCCCAGCCACAGAAGTCAGCCGCGCCAGTTCCTTAACGGCCCGCACCCGCAAAATTAACCTTTTGTTAACCATTCACCCGGCACCCTTTAACCATTGAGTAAGGATTCGTCTGGCCGTGACCTTCGCCGCCCCTTTGCACAACAAATCCATCCGCTTCCGCGCCCGCTCATTCGTCGCTTTCACGCTGACGCCGGAGGCGCCGATCGACGACTGGCTGGAGGGGCTCGACCACTGGATCGGCAATTCGCCGGGCTACTTTGCCGGCCGGCCGGTGGTGCTGGATCTGAACACCTTGAAGCCGGGGCCGGAGGAGATCGCCGCACTTGTCGGCACGCTGGCGCGGCGCGGCATCCGCGTCTATGCCATCGAGCTCGAAGGCGCCGAGCTCGGCCACGAACTGCCGCCGCTGCTCGCCGGCGCCAAGGAGGCCACCGCCGAGGGGCTGCTGGGCAGGGCCGCGCGCAAGGCGAAGGCGGAAGAGATCACGGTCGAGACGGCCGCCGTCGAGGACATGCAGCCGGGCCAGGTTAGGGCACCGCAGGAAGAATTTGCAGACACCGGGCTGGCCAAGCTCGATGCTGAGAACGCTGAAGCCGTCGAAGCAGCCAAACCCGAACCGGCGAGGTCGGGGCAGGGCGCTGAGCCGGCGCGGCACGAACCTTCCGCCGGCACGCTGATGATCAAGGCGCCGATCCGCTCGGGACAATCGGTCTTCCACCCGCATGGCGACGTCATCGTGCTGGGCTCGGTCGCATCCGGTTCGGAGATCGTCGCCGGCGGCTCGATCCATGTCTACGGCACGCTGCGCGGCCGGGCGGTCGCCGGCTCGGAAGGCAACATTTCGGCGCGCATCTTCTGCCGCAAGAACGAGGCCGAGCTGCTCGCCGTCGACGGCTGGTACACCACGGCCGAGGAGATGGAGGGCGTGTCGCGCGGCAAGGCCGTGCAGGCCTTCCTCGACAACGATGCGCTGTGCGTGGTGCCGCTCGGCTGAGTTTTTTAGGTGCGGCAAGCTTCGGACCGGTTTCGCGTGCGAGGCTGATTAAAGAATCCGCCGTGCCTTGCACGGTCACATAACAAACGCCAACGGAGGCTGGATGAATATGGGCAAGGTAGTCGTGGTCACTTCGGGCAAGGGGGGCGTCGGAAAGACGACCTCGACGGCCGCGCTCGGCGCTGCCGTGGCCAAGACCGGCAAGAAGGTGGCGCTCGTCGATTTCGACGTCGGCTTGCGCAACCTCGACCTGATCATGGGTGCCGAGCGCCGCGTGGTGTTCGACCTCGTCAATGTCATCCAGGGCTCGGCAAAGCTCTCGCAGGCGCTGATCCGCGACAAGCGGCTGGAGACGCTCTACCTGCTGCCGGCATCGCAGACGCGCGACAAGGACGCGCTGACCGAGGAGGGCGTCGCCGAAGTCATCGCTCGCCTGCGCTCGGTCTTCGACTACGTCTTCTGCGACAGCCCGGCCGGCATCGAGCGCGGCGCCCAGCTTGCCATGCGCTTCGCCGACGAGGCGGTCATCGTCACCAACCCGGAAGTGTCGTCGGTGCGCGACTCCGACCGCATCATCGGCCTGCTCGACGCGCGCACCATGAAGGCCGAGCAGGGCGAGCTGATCCAGAAGCACGTTCTTGTGACCCGCTACGATGCCGCCCGCGCCTCGCGCGGCGAGATGCTGTCGATCGACGACGTGCTGGAGATCCTGTCGACGCCGCTGCTCGGTATCATCCCGGAAAGCCAGGACGTGCTTCGCGCCTCGAACCTCGGCTCGCCGGTCACGCTCTCGGAGCCGATCAATTCCGCCGCCAAGGCTTATCTCGAAGCGGCAAGACGCCTGGAAGGCGAGGACCTGCCGGTGGTCGTCCCCTTCGAACGCAAGGGCTTCCTCGACCGGCTGCTCGGAAGGAGGGCGGCATGAGCATCCTCGACCTCTTCAAGCGGCGCACCAGCGCCCCGGTGGCGCGCGAGCGGCTGCAGCTCCTGCTCGCCTATGAGCGCCAGAGCCGCGGCCAGCCGGACCTCGTCTCCATCCTGCGCGAGGAGATCATGGCGGTCATCGCAAAGCACGTGCAGATCGACCAGGACTATCTCCAGGTCTCGATGGACCGCGGCGCGACCATGTCGACGCTGGAGATCGACATCCAGATCCCCAACAAGAGCGCCGTGCCGCTTGCGATGGCAGGGTGAGTAGCGCCAGCTAATCTCCCCCCTTGAGGGGGAGATGGCCGCGAAGCGGCCAGAGGGGGTCGTCTCACGTAGAGCGCCGACCTCATCTCTGGGCGCGCAGGGCGCTGGCGCTCAACGCGCGGCGACCCCCTCTGTCGCCTTCGGCGACTTCTCCCCCTCGAGGGGGGAGATTCCAGCGCTCACTCCGGCCGATACAGCTCGTCCATGCTGAGCTTCGCCATCTCCGCGAACGGCGCCTGCTTCTTCACCCTGCCGTGCTCCAGGATCACCAGATCGTCGCAGAACGAGATCGTCGAGTGGTGGTGGCTGATGACGATGGTGGTGCGGCGGCCGGCGCGCGATTTCAGCGTCTCTACGATCGCCGCTTCCGAAAGCCCGTCGACCGCGTTGGTGGCCTCGTCGAGGATCAATATGTCGGGGTCGCGCAGCAGCGCTCGCGCCAGCGCGATGCGCTGCCTTTGCCCGGCCGACAGGTTGACGCCGCGATAGCCGACCACCGTCTGGTAGCCTTGCGGCAGCGTCTCGATGAAGGCGTGCGCCTCGGCGAGCTCGGCCGCGCGGCGCGCCTCTTCAGCGCTCGCCGTGTCCTTGCCGTAGGTGATGTTGTCGAGGATGGTGCCGTCGACCAGCTCCAGCTCCTGGCTGGCGAGCGCGATATGGCGGCGCCAGTCGGCCGGGTCGATCTCGCCGAGCGGCGCTCCGTCGACGAGGATCTTGCCCCCGTCCGGCTCGACGAAGCGGCAGAGCAAATTGACGATCGTCGTCTTGCCGGCGCCCGAGCGGCCGATCAGCGCCGTCGAGCGGCCGCTCACGATGTCGAAGCTCGCCGCGTGCAGCACCGCCGCGCGCTGTTCCTCATTGGCATAGCTGAAGCTCACGCCCTCGAAGGCTATTCTGTCGCCAAGGCCGGCGAAGGGGCGGCTGCCCTCAGGCGGCGCGGGCTTGCCGTTGGGATCGAGCAGCCAGGTCACCTCTTCCAGCGAGCCGGAAAGCCCCTGCAACTGGCTCCATGTCATCTGCAGCGCCCTGACATGCGGCTGCAGGCGGTAGAGCAGGATGAGGAAGGACGCGACCACCGGAAAGCTCAAGCCGGCGAGCCAGGCGCCGATCACCACCGCCAGGAACAGCATGGCGTGCAACACTTCGGTCAGCGGCGCCAGCGCGCCCTGCCGGTTGGAGAGCAGGAAGGCCGCCCGCCGCACGCCGTCGGAGGCCTTCTCGAATGCAGCCTTCTCGCGCGCCTCCTGGCCGAAGATGCGGATCAGCCGGCCGGCATGGACGAGGTGCAGCATCTGCGATGCGAGCGCGCTGTTGCGCGCCGAAACACTGCGGCTCGGCGCCCTCAGACGGGCCGACAGCGCCATGTGCGCGGCCTGCACCAGCGCCAGCCCGAGCATCACCAAAAGCGTCATCTGCCAGGATAAGAGCAGCAGGAATGCAAGCAGGATAAGCGCCGCCGAGGCGCTGACGATGGCGCCGAGCACCCCCTGGATGGCGTCCGACGCCCGCCAGGATTCGTTGGAGATGATGTTGAGCAGCCGCCCCGGGCTTTCCCTCAGGAAAAAGGGATAGCCGACGGTCAGCAGCCGTTCGGCCAACGCGCCGCGTATCGTCTGGCTGGCCTTGCCGTAGATGTGGGCAGTGAGCACCGAATTGGCGAAGGCGAGCAGGTTCTTGAAAAGGATCGAGCCGAGGATCGCGGCCGAAATCGCGATCAGCCGCTCGCGCTCGCCGAGCCCGGCGCCGACCTGCTGGAGCAGGGCGGAAAGGCCCGCCATGCCGGTCGCCTCGCCATGCCCCATGATGATGCCGAGCAGAGGGATGATGAGCCCGATGCCGAAACCTTCGAGCGCGGCGCTTGCAAGGCCGAGTACGACGACCACAGGCAGCAGGCCGAGCTGACGGCGGCCAAGCGCGCGCCGCAGCATCGGCAGCGTCGGGCGTCCGGTCATCGCGCGCCGGCCTCCGCCCTGGTCTCGGCGGTCTCGTTGGCGAGCCGCGCTTGTCGTGGCGGCCGTCTGGCCAACACCAGAGCCATGAACTTCGCCGCGCCCGCGAGGTTCATCAGCACGATCGGCCAATGCGACAGCTTGAGCTCGTGATCGAAACGCGGGCCGCCGATCAGCTCACGCAACGCCGACCGCGTCGCCCAGTAGAAGTGGCGCAGCAGCCAGGGCGCGCGGCGGATGTGCTTCAGGCAGAGCGCGCCGTTGCCGAAATGATAGTCGCGGTGCAGCCGGCCGATCGCCTTGCGGTCGCGCCTGCCGTGGTGATGGAGGATCGTCATGTCCGGCACATATTCGACCGCGATGCCGGCAAGCATGGCGCGCACCAGATAGTCCG
>NZ_RZSL01000332.1:0-6929 GCF_003997355.1 Mesorhizobium sp. M1E.F.Ca.ET.041.01.1.1
CATCCACAAGACTATCCTCGATTTCTCGGAATGCTGGGTCGGCCCGCCGACGGAGTCGATGCTGCGCGCGCGTGCGACTGGCAGGGAATATGTCCGTAGCGACGGGACCGCGCCCGAGGAGGTAGAAGACGCATGAGTACGAGGCTTGACATAGCCTCGGTCGGCATGGTGACGGCTGTCGGTCTCGATGCGCCTTCGGCCTGTGCCGCGATGCGCGCGCGCCTCGATGGCTTCCAAGAGACGAGATTCGTCGGCTCGGGGACCGATTTGCTGATCGGCGCGCCGGTGCCGTTGCCGCGAGGCTGGATTGGCGAAAAGCGCATGGCGCACCTGGCCGCAGCCGCGATCTGCGAGGCGTTCGAGGCCGTCCCGCAGGCACGTGGTCAGACCGCGCTCATCCTTTGCCTCGCCGAGGAGGATCGCCCGGGCCGTCCGGCCGGGGATAGCTTGCGTCTGCTCCGCAGCGTTTCGGAGATCACCGAAATCGAACCCAGCACGCGCTCACGCATCGTCGCGCACGGCCGGCCCTCCGGGCATATAGCACTTGATCAGGCGCGCAGGATGATCGCGGCGGGTGAGGTACCCTATGTGATGATCGCGGGCGTCGACAGCTACCTGACGGCACCTGCGATCGCTTATTATCTTGGTGAGAATCGTCTGCTTGCCGCTGACAATCCAAACGGCTTCATTCCGGGTGAGGCCGCCGCCGCGATCCTGTGCACGCGCTCGCGCGGCGACGGCCTTCGCCTCTTCGGACTGGGTTTGGCGCGTGAATCCGCAACGATCTACAATGCCGAGGATCTGCCGTTGCGTGCCGACGGCATGACGTCGGCGTACAGCGCTGCGTTCAAGGAAACCGGCATCGAGATGAATCGGCTCGGCTACCGCATCGCGGACCTCATTGGCGAGCAGTATTGGTTCAAGCAGAGCGCTCTGGCGAGCTTGAGATTGCTGCGCGGCCGTCACGATTTTCAGGACATCTGGTCGCCTGGCGAATCCCTCGGCAACGTCGGCGCAGCCGTGGTTCCGCTGATGATCGGCATGGCCTGGATGGCGGCCCGCAAGGGATATGCCGCCGGAAATCCAGTGCTGATCGAGGCATCGAACGATGCCGGCGCCTGCGGGGCGGCAATCCTCGCCGCGAGGGCAGCCTGATGACTGTCTACGCGAATGGCCTCGAGGTTGCCTGCAAGGCACAAGCCAACAAGGTGATCGCCGCCTTTCCGGACGTCTGCTTCACACCCCCTGAAAATCCTGCAACGCCGCCTGGCGTGCCTATTCCCTATCCCTCGTTCGGACTCGATTCCGATACCGACAATGGCACCGGCACCGTCAAGATCGGTGGTCAGACCATCACCCAGAAGAACAAATCGTACTACACCAAGACCAGCGGCACAGAGGCCGGGTGCGCCGCCAAGAAGGGAGTGATCACCTCAGTCAATACCGGCAAGGAGTATGCCGTCGCCTGGTCGAGCGACGTGAAAGCGGATGGCGAACCCGTCAGCCGCATGACCGACCTGTCGACCAACAATCATGCTTCGCCGACCGGCAACGCACCGCCTTGGCCGAAGATCGGAAAGTTGAAGGTGGGCAAGCAGTCCTGCACGTCAATCCTGGCAAAGCTCGGCATGAAGGTGCACCGTTATGGCGACGCAAGCAAGGAATGCGCGTCCAACCAGCAATCGGACCATATCCTGCAGAATGCCTGTTTCCAGAATTCGCGCGGTGGCCAAGCCATCAGCACGACGCCGAGCTATACGATGAACGATGCGCCCTGCGTCTGCCTCGAAGACGCAACTGATCCTAACACCGAGCATGGCCGAAAAACGGCCGCTCAAGGCGAATGGGCAAAGGCTCAGCGCGCGAAAGGTACGAACCCCACTTACGAGGAAGTGCGGGAGGCCAACATGGAGGCCATGAAAAAGGCCAAGAACATCCCGGATGGGCCAAGAGGTAAAGAGCACCCCGCCATTGAATGCCTGAGGATGATTTGTGACATTCACTTCAAGGAGATGATGGGCGGACCGGAGAAAAAGAAAGACAGCACCGAAGCGCGCGCGCCAGCGACCGGCAAGTTCAAACCGACCCCCACGAGTACGGTTCGCAGAGGCCGCTGAGGAGACATGACATGGCTGACTATAGCGTAACGGTAAATGGCACGGTTGCAGCGGATAACGGGACCATTTTTTCCGCCGTCGCATATTATGACGGAGAGAGTTTCTACTCGTTCGTCATCTCGGAGTCCGACGTGGCCAGCGACGACAATCAGACCGAACGAATTTACGAGAAGCCGTGTTGGTTCACTGACATTTGGCGTTCCAACTCCGGCCGACTCTACGTGTGCGACGACAACGGCGCGGTGCATTCGGGTTCGAGGACCGAATGGACGGAAAGCCAAGTCTCGCCCCGTCACTTAAACACCGTCTGGGGTCTCGACGACAGCACTGTCTATGCAGGGGGATCCGAGGGGGTTGTCTATCGCTGGGATGGCGCACGCTGGTCCGCCATTAGCCCCGCGCTCGGTAACACCATTCTTTGCATCGCTGGGTCGTCGCCCAGCGACCTTTATGTATCCGGCGAGGGAGCGCTTTTCTGGCACTATGACGGCAGGCAGTGGACTCAAATCCAGCTACCCACCAACGCGATCTTGGTTGGACTGCTGGTACTGTCATCAGGCGACGTCCTCGTCTCGGGTAGCGCAGGGACCTTGTTTCGCGGCTCCGGCCTTGCCTGGACCGATGTCTCACAGCGAGGCCGAGACTTCTACAAAATGGCGTTCTACCGGAAGACAATCCACATCGCCGGTGGAGGGCAAGGGGTGTTTACGTTCGATGGGGCAACGGTTTCCAACCTCAAGGACAGCTTCCCCGTCTATCGTCTTTCATCCAATGGCCCATATCTGGCGCTGGCGGGCGGAAACTCTGCCATAAGATACGATGGCTCTGATTGGGACGGTCCCGACTACACCTAACGGCTCGAAATTGATGGCATGTCTGGCCTGGGCTTTGCGGCCAGATAGGCGCGCACCCTGCCAAGGTCGAGATCGGCAACCCGCAATGCCTCTTTGATCGACAGCATGCGCACGACGAACAATTCCCCAGCTTCGGGATATTCGGAGTAGCGCTCGCTCGCGATCTCGATGCCGACCTGGCCAGCGACTCGCAGCCCGTCAAGATGCGCTTCCAGACGCTCGACGAGTCGGGCAAGTCGCTCCTCATCCATGTCCGGATTCTTGCCGGGGTTTAGCAGGTTGTAGTCGTATACTGTCCACAGGAACGCAGCCATCTCTGCGTGCTGGCGGACAATCTCGCGAAGAACAGGCGCTGGCATCAGTTCAGATTGACCGAGCCACCGCGGATGCGGTTGGCGGCACTTGCGTGGCTCGTCACATAGGTGCCGCGGATAGTGATGTGCCCATCCCTTTCCATGATGATCGTCGCCTGGCCGCAACGCAGCTCAAGACGTTCATTCGCGGTGATCCTCATTCGCTCACCGTCGCGGATGACCTGGGGAACATTTGACCGGTGCACGGGATCGATGATGCGCCCGACAATCAGCGGTCGACCCGGATCTCCGTCCTGGAACAAAAGCGCCACCTCCGCGCCGATCATGTCCGAAGTAAGTTCAGCGAGGCTTCGCGCGGCTACTGCTGTCTCTCGAGGGTTTCCCGGGAAGACGACAAGGGGTGCGTCGTCGCCGAAGCCCAGGAATATGCCAATCACCACCCCTTCAATTCGCTCTACGATCTTTGTCATCGAGGCCCCTCAGTTCTGCTTTATCTCCGAGCCTTTCATGGTGATATCGCTCGATGCCTTCACGTTGATCTTGCCCGACCCACTGATCGAAATGTCCTTACCGGAGATGTTGATCGTGCCATCCTTCTTCATCGCGATCGCCGCCGAGCCGCATGTGATGGTGATAGCATCGCCAGCTTCAATAATCAGGGTCTTGCCAACCTTTATGGCTCCGTCCTCGCCCACCTCCACCAGACTGCCTTTGGCTATTTTCAACGCTCGCGAACCGCCGACATCGGTCGCATCGTCCTCGGCGATCTTGGCGTCCCGGCCCTTGCCAATCTGGGAAGCATGCGCTCCACCAATCTTGAAGCTCTGATTTGCGCCAACGTCGACCGATTGGTTCGCCGCAACCGTCCAACTGTCATCCGCCCCGATGCTATGGCTCTGCGCAGCACCCACCGTGACCGATCGTGTCGCGCCGATCGCGTTGGTCTGCGAAGCGCCGACGGTTCGCGCTTCAGCCGCCCCCACCGTATCCACACGCGCAGCCCCCACCGTCACCGTCTGCACCAGCCCCACCGTCTGCGAGTGGTTGGCATCTATGTTTTCCGTCGAGTTCGCGACGACGTGGATCGTCTCGTTTGCCATAACCGTCAGCGAGCGGTTCGCGCCCACCGTTTCGGTGTCGTTGCTGCCGATATTGGTGGTCTGGTCGACGCCGATCTTGACCGTCTTGTTGTTGCCGACGTCCTCGTCGAGGTTGTGGCCGACGGAGTGCTTGGCGTCGTGGTCGATGCGGTCGGACTGGTCGTGCTGCACGGTCTTGTTGCGGTCGTGCTTGATCAGCAGGTGGTGGTCCTTCTGGGCCTGGAAATTGACCAGCTCGGAGCCGGCCTTGTCCTCGAACATCAGCTCGTTGTAACCGCCGCCGCCCTTCGAGGAGTTGGACTTCCAGCCCGATTGCGTGGCGTTGCCCGGAAGGCCATAGGGGGGCATCTCGGCGGCGTTGTAGACGCGGCCGGTGATGATCGGCAGGTCCGGGTCGCCCTCGATGAAATCGACGATGACCTCCTGGCCGATGCGCGGGATCTGGATGAAGCCCCAGCCGCTGCCGGCCCAGGTCTGCGACACGCGCACGAAGCAGGAAGAGTTCTGGTCCTTCTTGCCGAGGCGGTCCCAATGGAACTGCACCTTCACCCGCGCATATTTGTCGGTGAAGATCTCCTCGCCCGAAGGACCGACCACCGTCGCCGTCTGCGGTCCGCGCATGATCGGCCGCGGCGTGATGCGCGGCGGCCGGTAGGGCAATTTGGTAGGCGCCACGCCCAGCACGACCCTGAAATTTTCGCTGTAGGCCTCGTTCTGGGTTCTGTAGCCCGGATCGAACAACCGGTAATCGGCGCTGATCACCAGATAGTCTTGGTTCTGGTCGTCGCGCGGAAAGCTCTCGAGCTTGAACTTGCAGCCGGAAAAGAGGCCGCGCACGGTTCCCACCGCCGTGCTGCGCTGATGCACCGCCTGAAGTTCCTCGCGGCGAACCCCCGCGATCGTGTCGCCCCGCCCGACATCGAGATGCGCGCCGGGCTGGCGGTAGTTCTCGCCCGCCGCCTCCTTGTGGCTGAACGGCTGGGCGGACTTCGCCATCAGGTCCGCGCCGGGCTTCTCGAAATCATAGTCGGTGTGGGCATAGGCGCCGGGCCGCACGGAACTGCCCGGAATCCATTCGGTGATGTATTCGACATCGCGCCGCGAACCCTGCCCCTCGAAATTATAGAGCACCTTCTCGTAGCCCGGCGCCGGCTTCAGCTTGCTCATCGCATCGCAGAGGACCAGCGTATGCTTGCCCTCGTCATGCTCGAAGAAATAGAAGATGCCCTCGTGCTCCATCAGGCGCTGCACGAAATCGAGATCGCTCTCGTCATACTGCACGCAGTATTCGCGCTGAGGATAAGATCCCTGCAGCCGCTTCTCGAATTTCGCGATGCCGTATTTGGAGAAGATTTTTTCGACGATCTCGACCGCCGTCATATTCTGGAAGATGCGGCAATCGGTGGTGTTGCCGAGGAACCAGAGCCATGGCCTCACCACCGCTTCGTAATAGGCCAGCCGGTCCTCGATGCGGGTCAGCTTGAAATCCGAGACGAGTCCGCTGAACCAGCGCTTCGGGTCGGATTCGCCTTCGACCGAAACGGCGCCGCCCAGCATCTTCAGCGGGTCGACATCATGGCTCTTCGAGACGAAGCCGACCGTATAGGCGAAACAACGGCTGATCTCGTCACGGCCGACGAGATGGGTGAAGGTCAGCAGATCGCCGCCAAGCGGCGTCTGCACAACCGTGGCGCGTTCGTTCGGCATGGGTCGTGCCCCTCCTGGACGCGGCCGCCAGTATGATGGATTGAAGCCCCCGCTATGTTAACCGCATCACGTTCGGGAACTTTTCGCACCCCACCGTACCGGACCACTTTCAGCCTAGCACAGGTTTGCTGGCAGCCAAACAACAGCGATGGCTAAACCGCACCGATGCGTCCGTGTGAAACGCTCCTCTCCCGCCGCGCCTGTAAGCTGCTAGAATGCTGGAGCAATTCCGGGAAAAGCGCGTAGCGGTTTCCGCCCGGAATCGCATGGAAGATAAGTATTTATTGACCAAGTTCGGCGACGCTTCCGGATGTTCATCTCTCTCCAGATCAGCAATGTCGACAAGCTGCCCCCGGGCACCGCGACGAGCTACGCCGCCCGCGACCGCAGCTTCGAGATCGGACGCGAGAATTGCGACTGGACGCTCGCCGATCCGGACAAGTTCATTTCCGGACGGCATTGCGAGGTCCGCTACCAAGCGGGCGGATTCTGGCTCTACGACATCTCGCGCAACGGCACCTTCATCAACGGCTCCAGCCAGCGTATGGCCGGCCCGCACCGGCTGGCGCATGGCGATCGAGTGCTGATCGGCCGCTATGTCGTTTCGGTCTCGATCGACGAAGAACGGCCGGCCACCGGCCATCCGCAAATCCGGGCCGGGTCGACGCAACGCGAGCTTCCGCCGTCGACAGGCAGGCCGCTGGACTTCTCCAACGAGCCGTTCTTCAGCCCGGCGGAGCAGCGCCCGGGCCAGGGAGCGCCGGCATCGACGTCCTCGGCGCTGCAGCCGCCCCCGACCCCGGCATCCCCCGCCGGCCCGCCGGCGGAAGCCGACAG
>NZ_RZSL01000333.1:0-6908 GCF_003997355.1 Mesorhizobium sp. M1E.F.Ca.ET.041.01.1.1
TCACGCACAAGATCAACGACGGGCACCGAATAGGTATAGGAGCGGCCGAAATCGAGGCTGAGCAATCCGCCCGCCCAGTGCAGGTAGCGCAGGGCAAGCGGCGCGTTGAGCCCCATCTGGTTGCGCAAGAGCTCAACCTGGTCAGCGCTGGCGTTGAAGCCCAGCATCAGACGCGCCGGGTCGCCGGGCAGGATTTCCATCACCGCAAACACCACCATCGAGGCCAGCACCAGCGTGACGGCCGCGATGATGAGGCGTTTTGCGAGGTAGGCGGTCATCGGAGGCGACCGGGGGATCGCACCGGCCGTCAGTCCGTCCACTTCACCTTGGTAAGGTCGTTGGCTTGGATCGGCGCGTTCTCCCACAGGCCCTGCAGCTTGGCGTCCCAGACGCCGACCTTCGGCAGTTCGTAGAGGAAGCCGACGACGGCGTCGTCGGCAAGGATCTTCTGCGCTTCGCCGAGCAGTTCCTTGCGCTTGGCTTCGTCCGAGGTGAGGTTGAGGCTGGCGATGATCTTGTCGAAGGTCGGGTTGTCGTAATTGAAGTAATAATCCTTGCGCGAATAGATATCGATGTCGTTGGGCTCGGTGTGGGAGACGATGGTCAGGTCGTAGTCTTTCTTGGTGAAGACCTGATCCAGCCACTGCGCCCATTCGACCGGAATAATCTCCAGGTCGATGCCGACATCGCGCAGCTCGGAGGCGATGATTTCGCCGCCAAGCCGCGCATAGGAAGGCGGCGGCAGCTTCAGCGTCGCCTTGAAGCCGTTTTCGAGGCCGGCCTCCTTCAGCAGTTCCTTGGCTTTGGCGACATTGTGCGGATAGAGGCCGGTGAGATCAACGTAGTCCTTGTTGGCGGGCGACATGTGCGAGCCGATCGGCACGCCGAGACCGGCCGAAGCGCCGTCGATGATCGCCTTGCGGTCGAGCGCATAGGAGATCGCTTGTCTCACCTGCAGCTTGTCGAAGGGCGGCTTCTTGTTGTTGATCGAGAGGATGGTTTCGCCTTCCGTCGCGCCGATCACCACATGGAAACGCGGGTCGTCCTTGACCTGGGAGACGCTGTCGGGATCGAAGAAGGGGAAGGCTTGGATGTCGCCGGAAAGCAGCGCCGGCACGGCGGCGGCGGCGTCAGGCACGATGCGGAACTCGACCTTGTCGAGGGAGACAGGCGCCCCCCAGTAATTGTCCGACTTCACCAGCGTGATCGAGGAGCCCTTGGCCCAGCCCTGGAACTTGAAGGGACCGGTGCCGATCGGCTTTTCCTTGTTGGTGTCGGCGGATTTCGGCGACACGATCACCGCGTCGCCCCAGCCCATATTGTAGAGGAATGATCCCTGCGGATTCTTCAGCGTCACCTTGACGGTCGCCGGGTCGACCACGTCGACCTTGTCGATCTGCGCGAACAGACCTTTCTGGGCATTGACCGAATTGTCGGCGCGGGCGCGGTCGAGCGAGAATTTCACGTCGTCGGCGCCGAAGTCGCTGCCGTCATGGAATTTGACGCCGGTGTGCAGCTTGAAGGTGTAAGTCTTGCCGTCATCCGAGATGGTCCAGCTTTCGGCGAGGTCGGGCAGCACCTCGCCGTTCGGGCCGATACGGGTAAGACCCTCGAAGACATTGGCATAGAGCACTTCGTCGATCGCCGCCGCGGCGCCCGCGGTCGGGTCGAGATGCGGGGGCTCGAGCGGAATGCCGATGACGAGATCGGTGCGCGCGGCAAAGGCCGACGTGGCGGCAGCGAGCGACAGCACGGCCGCGGCCAGAATGGTCTTCCACAATTTCATCGCTGAACTCCCATTTGCTTAAATTCGCGCAAACCCGGCGAATAGAAGCGTGATTTGGCCCGCGAGTAAATTGCGTTTCGTGCTGCCGGGCGGCGCCAAGGGAAATGTTTTTCCGGATCAGCCGGTCGTGCCGCGCAGCAGCACGTTGAGGCCGATCGCCATCACCTTGGCCGATTCCACCATGTCGGCGATGCCAACCCATTCGTCCGGCCGATGAGCAAGGTCGAGGATGCCGGGGCCGTAGGCGATGCAGTCGTAGATATGGCCGATGCGGGCGACGTGCTTCTGGTCATAGGTGCCGGGCGAGATCACATAATCCGGTTCGCGGTCGAAGACCTCCATGATGCCCTTGGCCACGGCCTTGACCACCGGCGCGTCGCGCTCGGTCATCAGCGGCAGCACCTCCATCAGGTCGCGGATCTCGTAATCGAACTTCTTCCGCTCGCGCTTCAGCCGTTCGAGGATGCCGGTGACTTCGCCTTTGACGGTTGCGAGGTCTTCCTCGAGCAGGAAGCGGCGGTCGATCGTCAGCCGGCAGGAATCGGGCACGTTGGGCGAGGGGAGCCCTGGCCGGAAATCCTCGGTCTGGCCGCCATGGATGGAGTTGATGTTCATGGTCGAGCGCCGGGCGCCCTCGGGCACCACCGGCATGCGCGTCATCTTGCGGTCGAGCGCCGGGAAAAGCTCGTCCTCGAAGGCCTGCAGCACGGCGCCCATATGGCGCACGGCGTTGTCGCCAAGGAAAGGCATCGAGCCATGCGCGATCTCGCCCTTGGTCTCGATCTCGGCCCACCAGACGCCGCGATGACCAAGGCAGATCCGGTCCTTGTTCAGCGGCTCGGGAATGATGACGTGGTCGACCTTCGGCCTGGAGAAGTAGCCCAGCTTCGCCAGATGCGCGACGCCGCCGAAGCCGCCGGACTCCTCGTCGACCGTGCCCGATATCTCGATGGCGCCGGGAAATTCGGGATAGACCTGCATGAAAGCTTCCGCGGCGATGACCGAAGCGGCGAGCCCGCCCTTCATGTCGCAAGCACCGCGGCCATAGACCCGGCCGCCCTTCACCACTCCCGCAAAAGGATCGACGGTCCAGCCGTCGCCGGCCTCGACGACATCGATGTGCGAGTTGAAGTGGACGCAAGCGCCCGGCGCGCGGCCATCGAAACGGGCGACGACATTGACGCGCGGGTAGCGGTCGGTATCGCCGGGCGCGCCCTCGGCGCGAATGAACTCGGTTTCAAAGCCGAGCTTCTTGAGGCGCGCGCCAAGATACTCGGCGCATGGCCGATAGGCCTCGCCTGGCGGATTGACGGTCGGAAAGCGGATCAGGTCGGCGGTCAGCGCGACCAGGTCGTCGACCCGGTCATCGACGGCCCGAAGCAGCAGTTCATTCATCCGATGGATTGAAAGAGGAACGCGGTGGTTTTGCAAGCGGCCTCTGGCTCGCCGTCAAACAATAATCGGGTCAAACAATAATCGGAGCCAAACAATGATCAGGGCAGGCTCAACGGGTTAAACCGTCGAGAGTGCGTGCCGCACCGGCAACCATGGCGGGAAAATCGTTCAAATTCGCAGCATCGGATTGGCGGATTCGTCAACGAGTGTGTGGTATTTAACGCACCTGCGGGCAAAATGATGGAAAAAAACCGCGTGACGGCAAGGGGCAATCGAAGGGGTTTGATCGCATGAAAAAGTCCGTTCTCATGGCAGCCGTGCTGGCGAGCACGTTGCTCGGCACGCCGATCGCAAGTCGGGCGGCCTCGCTGGTCGCCAACATCGACGTGTCGTCGCAGACGATGACCGTCAGCAAATACGGCCAGGTGCTTTATCGTTGGAGCGTGTCGACGGCGCGCAAGGGCTACTTCACGCCGCGCGGCAGCTATAGGCCGCAATGGACAGCCCGGATGTGGTACTCGCGCAAATACGAGATGTCGCCGATGCCCTATTCGGTGTTTTTCCGCGGCGGTTATGCCATCCACGGCACGGGCGCAGTGAGGTATCTCGGACGCCCAGCCTCACATGGCTGCGTGCGCCTGCATACGGCCAACGCGGCGACCTTCTATTCGATGGTGAAGGAAGTCGGCTACGGCAACACGCGGATCGTCGTGACCGACTGAAAACGGGCCGGGAGAGGTTCGCCGATGGTCGCAGGCAGAAATTGCTGCCTGCGCGCCTGCCCCTTTTCGGAGCGTTGCAGCAAAGCCTCACATACTTAGAAAAACAACAGCTTATGCTGCCTTCACTATTGCGTAAGCTGGCCTTCACTACGCGGCAATGGTAAGCGAGACGCGTCAATTCTGACGGCTTGGGGAACTATGATGTATCGATTCCTTTTGGGCGCCGCGATCGCGGCAACCGCAACTTCGGCTTTTGCTGCCGATGCGCCAGTCGTTTTGGACCAGGAACTCGCACAACCGCATATCTCCGGCTACGGGGAGGTATATCTCGGCGGAATCTATTTCGCGACTCCCGGGGACGATGCAAACGGCACCACTGCCGGTGGCGCCGCTCGGATCAATTTCCCGATCGATGCCCGCTGGAACATCCAGACCGACGCCGTTATCGATTCGATTTGGATCGAAGGCACCAACATCTACAGCTACGGCGGCGCCATCCATGGCTACTGGCGCGATCCAAGCAGCTATGCGCTGGGCGGATTTGCGACGATCACCGGATATGGCGGCGATGAGTTTGGCGACGAAGATCTCTATACCTTCACGGTAGGTCCCGAAGCCCAAGCCTATTTCGGCAACGTGACGGTTTACGGCCAGGTCTACTACGGACAGTTGCGGGCCAGCGGCGAGTCCGAACATTTCGACAATTGGGGCGGCCGTGGGATCGTGCGGTATTTCGCGCAGGACGATCTGCGTTTCGACGGTGAACTCGGCTTCTCGCGGCTGTCCGGCTTTGGCGAGCATTTCGACACCGTCACGGCGGCATTGCAGGCTACCTACCGGTTCTCGGGGACCCCTTGGTCGGTGTTTGGCCGCTATCAGCTGGACCACCTGACTTTCTCCGAAGCATCGGGCAGCGTAAACGTCCACAAATATGTGATCGGGCTGCGGGCAAGCTTCGGTTCGGATACATTGCTCTCCGAAGACCGCAATGGCGCGACCATGGATACCTATCGGCCCAACCTAACGATACCGTTCCTCTAGGAATTGCTCGGCCAGTTCAGCTAGCCTGGATCAAAGCCGCGAAGCGTGATCTTCGCGGCTTTTCCTTGTGCAGACATCGGCGCTGTTGTGCCCGGGCTGGGTTGATCAAGCCGGAGAACGGCGCTGAGCGCCTGATGCCGCCCGAAGGCTCAGCTGACCTCTCTGGCCTGCCCACGCCGTTTGCGGCGGCGGCCGCTCATCTCCCAGCGCTTGTGGAACCACATCCACTGTCCGGGATCCTCGCGCACCCAACGCTCGACGACGTCGGCGAGAAGCTGTGTGGTGGCATGAACATCGACGCTGCCGCCTTCGGTGCGCGGCAAGATGAGCTTGTCCTCGATTTCAAGGCGGAACCGGTTGCCCGGCAACCTGACACAGCGGGCCGGATAGACATCGCACTCATAGTGGCGGGCAAGCATACCCAACACCGGGTTGCTCTGGCAGGGACGGCCGAAGAAAGTCGTTTCGACGCCGTCCGTGAATTTCTGGTCGACCAGCACGCCGATGGTGCCACCCTTCTCCAGAATGGCGGCGAGAGCAAATGACGCGCCGGTCGAGGAGGGCAGCAGGCCGCCCATCGTCGAGCGGCGTGTCGAGTGGATATAGTCGGCAAGGTAGGGATTGTTGGGCGGGCGAAAGAGCGCCGTGATGTTCATGCCGAAGGTGGCGGCCGCCACCGGCAGCAACTCGAAATTGCCGAGATGGCCGGTGAACAGGATATGCGGCTTCTTCTCGCCGGCGATCTCGACGAAATGGTCGATGCCGCGAACCTCGACCCGACCCGGCTTGGCGGCGTTCGGGTCGAAATCGAAGAGGGCGTCGAGGAAGATGTACTCGGCCGCCAGCCGGGCCATGTTGCCCCACATGTCGGATGCGATGGCCTCGATCTCGGCATCGCTCTTTTCCGGATAGGCGAGGCGCAGATTGCTGACGGCCACCCGATGCCGTCCGACCAGCGGCCCGATGCGGCGGGCGACTCGGTCGGCGAAGTTGAGCGCGCTGTCCGGCGGCAAGAGACGCAGCAGACCGATCATCGCCATGGCCAGCCGCGCCACCAGCCAGTGCTCCATCTGGCGCAACCGCCGGCCATAGCGGAACATGAAGTCCCGGCGGGCTTTCTTGAGCACCTTGCCGACCATCTTTAAACGCGCAGGATGATCTTGCCGAAGACGTCGCGGCCTTCCATGCGCTTCAGCGCGGCGTCGATGTCGTCGAAGCCGACTTCGGTATCGATCACGGGGGAGACGAGTCCGGCCGCCATTTTCTGCATGGCGTCGGCCATGTTCTCCATGCGGCAGCCGAAGGAGCCGAGCAGCTTCAGTTGCTGCTGGAAAAGCTGCATCAGATTGACCTGCGTCGACACGCCCGAGGTCGAGCCGCAGGTGACGAGACGGCCGCCGCGCTTCAAGCACAGCATCGAGCCGGCAAAGGTATCGGCGCCGACGTGCTCGAAGACGACGTCGACGCCCTTCTTCTTGGTCAGCTTGCGCACGACGCCTTCGAAACGGTCCTCGCGGTAGTTGATGACATTGTCGGCGCCGAGCGCCTTCGCCTTGTCGATCTTGTCGTTCGACCCGACGGTGGTGATCACGGTGCAACCCATGCGCTTGGCCAATTGGATGGCGGCGGTGCCGATGCCGGAGCCGCCGGCATGGACAAGGATGGTCTCGCCGGGCTCGAGTCTGGCATTGTCGAACAGCATGTGCTCGACCGTGCCGAAGGTGACGGGGGCGACCGCGGCGCCGATCTCAGACACGCCGGGCGGCGCAGACACCAGCAGGCGGGCCGGCAGGTTGATCTTCTCCTGCGCGAAGCCGTCGAGATGGAAGCCGTGGACGCCGGAAACATGCTCGCAGAGATTGTCGCGGCCTTCGCGGCAGGCGCGGCAGAGCCCGCAGGTGCGCGCGCCATAGATCGACACCAACTGTCCCGGCAGGAGATTGGAAACACCTGGTCCGACCGCC
>NZ_RZSL01000334.1:0-6864 GCF_003997355.1 Mesorhizobium sp. M1E.F.Ca.ET.041.01.1.1
CCCGAAGCCCGGCGAGGAATGGGCGATCGAGCCGGCACCGCTCTACGATGCGCCGTTCTGGCTAGGCTCGAATAAGCTAGGCGGCAAAGTTGCACTGATCACCGGCGGCGATTCCGGCATCGGTCGCGCGGTCGCGGTGCTGTTCGCGCGCGAAGGCGCCGATGTCGCCATCGTCTATCTCAGCGAGGACCGCGATGCCAAGGCGACGAAAGCGGCGGTCGAGGCCGAGGGCAGGCGCTGCATCACGCTGCGCGGCGATGTCGCCAGGCGCGCCTTCTGCCGCAAGGCCGTCGAAGAGACCGTGAAGAAGCTCGGCGGGCTCGACCTGCTGGTCAACAACGCCGCCTTCCAGGTTCACTCGGCGGACTTCGCCGATCTCACCGAAGAGCATTTCGACACCACGCTGAAGACCAATCTCTACGGCTATTTCCACATGGCGCAGGAAGCCGTGCCGCACATGAAGCCGGGCTCGGCGATCATCAACACCGGCTCCGTCACCGGCATCGAGGGCTCCAAGGAGCTGGTCGATTATTCGATGACCAAGGGCGGCATCCACGCCTTCACCCGTGCGCTCTCCGGTAATCTCATCGGCAAGGGCATCCGCGTCAATGCGGTGGCGCCTGGTCCAGTATGGACGCCGCTCAACCCGTCGGAGAAGGAGGCCGGGGACGTCGCGCAGTTTGGCGCCAAGACGCCGATGAAGCGCCCCGCCCAGCCGGAGGAGATCGCGCCGGCCTATGTATTCTTGGCTTCGCCGCAATGCTCAAGCTACATCACCGGTGAGATCCTGCCGATCGTTGGAGGTTACTGAACCCATGAGGAGGATCCCATGCAGAAAATTCTTCTCATCATGGCAGCCGTTATGATGTCGGTGCTGCCGGCGGTCGCCCAGACGGCCGATCAGCCGATGGACCAGCAGCTCATCCCCGACTTGCAGCAACTAGGGGACTGCCAGGCCAAGCCCGACACCAAGGAGCCGCAGCAGAAGCCGCAGGCCGCCACGAATGAACTGTCGGAAACGCTCGACAAATGCGGCGGTGTGCTGAAGCCGCCGCCCACCGGCGACAAGAACACCACCGTTCCGCCGGCCGACAACAGCCAGATGCCGATTATCGAGCCTGATGAATTGCCGCCGCAAAACCCGAAGTAAGGACGGCCAACCGGACTGGCCCGGAACTTTTGCCAGGCGCGCGAGTTACCGGACAGTTTCCCGAGCTTCGTGTTACTCCCGAAATTGCAGCCCCGGTCCTCTCGGCCGGGGCTTCTTTTGATCTCGGCGCTGGCCCACCCCCTGCCGCCTGTCCGGAACCATCCCGACCGCGATACCAAACCGCGTGTCGGCGGCGAGGTTGCCACATGATCGTTGCCAGCAGCTTGATCACGGTGCTGGTCTCGGGGTTCCGGCGGCGGAGACGGAGGTGACGCTGCTTGGCGGCGATCCGAGGCTTGGCCTTTTCTCGGTCACGCTGCCCTGGCGCTCGTCCCCACGCTTTTCGATCTCGTAGGAAAGCCAGCGGCAAAACATGCCGACGATCGACGTGGCGGCGCCGCCGAGCAGGCAGGCAATCAACAGCGGACTTTTCGATGCGCTCTCCCAACTGACGGTCGCCAGCAGGATCACGCTTGCCGTCGAGATTGTATAGCCGATGCCCTTGAGCAGATGCCGCGACGATCTGGTCATGCTGATGCCCGCCTTTCAAGTGGAACAGCCAGCAGTGACCGAAGTTCCATTCCGCAATGCCAAGGTAGCCGCCAGCCGGCGGATACGTCCTGCCGGTGGCGCGATCGGCCCCCTTGCGGGCTCAGCGCTTCTGTTTTCCGTTGTCTGGCGACTTGAACCCTGACGTCACATGCGCCTCGCGCATTATCCGCAGGGCTTCGTCAGGGGTGAGGCCGCATTTGCGGGCAAAATAAATCGCTTCGGAGGCCTCTGATCGCGAGGCTGTGGCGAAAACGGACAAGGCCGTTCTCGATTTCTTCTTGGCCATCGGTTCACCGTGCCATGAATCACTTAGTCAGCTAACATAGCCTCATTGTCCGGAAATCAAAATCCCTTGCTTTCCGGTCGGCGGACACTACCAGCCTTGGCGCCTCGCCCAGTCGTCGATGTCGCGACGGATACGGTCCTTCTCGATGCCGTAGCGTTCCTGGATCTTGCCTTCGAGCTGGTCGCGCTTGCCGGCGATGCGGTCGAGGTCGTCGTCGGTGAGCTTGCCCCACTGTTCCTTGACCTTGCCTTTGACCTGCTTCCAGTTTCCTTCGACGCGGTTCCAATCCATGGCGCGAACTCCTTCGTTTTGCACAAGGAGCTAACGGCGGCGCTGCACGGAGGTTCCTGCCTTTGCCGAACGCCGGAATCGGGATTTGGAAGGGAACATTTAGGCGTCGCTGATGTTCCTCTTGCACCATGGCGCGCAGTCCCAGCATCCGCGCGAAATGTGCGCTGTCGGACCGGGTATCCAGAGCCCGATCCAGCCCGTCTCGGCCCTCTCCCCGCCGAGGCGGGCTTACAGGTTGATCGAGGTGAACATGCTCCACCGGGCAGCGAAGATCGCCAGGCAGGCCCATCGCGGCCAACTGGACAAGACCGGCCGACCCTATATCGAACATCTAAGGCGCGTTGCCGACGCCGTCGAAACCCACGACGAGAAGACCGTCGCTTACCTGCACGACGTGATCGAGAAAGGCGAAGGCTGGTCGCTGAACAGGCTGGAGGCGGCCGGCTTCGGATTGCGGGTGGTCGTGGCGGTCGATGCCCTGACCAGAAGGATGGACGAGAGCGAGCAGGCCTTCATCTTTCGCGCAGCCTCGAACCCGCTGTCGCTGCCCGTCAAGAAGGCGGACCTCAAGGACAATCTCTGGCAGGCGTTTCAGGCGGGCATCGCCCCGACCAAGTACGAGGAGGGCCTGCGCTTGCTGGGCGAGTTGAACGGCCACTAAAGCGCGTCGCGGCGAATTCGGGCGACGCGCTTGTGCAATTCAGCCTTTCGGATCCAAATGAAGCAGATCGATCGGGGAACCCGGCAGCCGTCGTTGGTCGAGTGCCTTTTCCAGATCGTTGCGCCTGTCGCCCGGCCAAGCGTCATTGAGGTCGAGCGCGGTGAGAACCTGCTCGTCGAACTCGATCGGCGCGCCGTAGATCTGGGCCACCTGCATGACCAAATCTTCGATATCCTCGCGGGCGAAGTTCTCTTCGAGGTTCCGGAGCCTGATCTCTTCCGACAAGCTGATGATATTGACGATCCCGTTCGCTTGCAGGGCCTCCTGGACCTTGCGGTGGGCATCATCGCGCATCTGGTCGGGAAATTCTCGTTGCATCGGAAAACCCTCCTTTCGCGGACGGTTTGTCCCTCTGTTCGCACCATGCGCCCGTATCGGGCGAATAGCAATAGGAAAATGTAAAAATTCATAAATAAAACAAATAGTTAGCATAGTATCACGAATGTGATTTCGTGGTATCACCCGCATCGTTAGGGTCATCCGCCTTTTGCCTATCGAGCAACCTTGACGTTCTGCGTGCTGTTTCCCATTTTCACTCATAGTGAGACACATACTCATTCCTGGTATTGGTCTCTTGGGAGGCTGAAGTGGCTGAGTTGGAGCGACCGCAGCGGCTGCAGATCATGTTGACCGAGGAGGAACTGGCGGCAGTCGAGAACTGGCGCTTCGACAAACGAATGCCGAGCCGTTCCGCTGCCGTACGCGAGCTTTTGCGCCGGGGTCTCGCGGCGGAAGGTTTCCTGACCGCCGAGACCGGCGTCAAGTCGCAGGACTTCGGTGTGCTGTCGCCGACCGCCAAAGGCGACGAAAACCCCGATCGCTCCGAGACTTAGAGCAAGATGGCATCTCATCTTTTCATCTTTTGCGGGTTGTTGTCTTGATCCGCAAGTGCGCTAACTAACGCCTTGGCGCAATCCAGGGGCAGGGAACAGTGAAATCCGGGGGCAGGGCATCACAAATCAGCAACGCCGATGCGCGGCTGGCGGCCATTGTCGATTCCTCATTCGACGCCATCATTGGCAAGAATCTGAACAGCATCATCACCGACTGGAACCACGCGGCCGAGCGCATGTTCGGCTATAAAGCCGAGGAGGTCATCGGCCAGTCGATCCTGATGCTGATCCCCGAGCGCCTGCAGGACGAGGAAAGTGACATTATCGGCCGCATCCGCAGGGGCGAGGGCGTGGCGAGCCTCGACACGACGCGAAAGCGCAAGGACGGCTCGCTGATTGCTGTTTCCATCACGGTTTCGCCGATCAGGAACCTTTCCGGCCAGATTGTCGGCGCGTCCACGATAGCTCGCGATATCACCGCCTCCAAGGAAAGCGAGCGCCGCATCCGGCTCCTGATGCGTGAGGTCAACCATCGCGTGAAGAACCAGTTCGCGGTCATCCTGTCGATGGTCCGCGAAACCAGCAAGCGTTCGACCGATCCCGGCGAGTTCGAGGAGATGATCCGTGCGCGCATCATGGCGCTGTCGCGCTCGCACGATCTTCTGGTCACTTCGGAATGGGCGGGGGCGAGCCTCTTCGATCTCATCCAGGAGCATCTGAAGCCGTTCGGCCATGAGGAGCGCATCTCGCTCTCTGGCCCGCTGCTGACGCTGCAGTCGAACGCCGTGCAGAATCTCGGCATGGCCTTCCACGAACTCGGCACCAATTCGTCGAAATATGGCGCGCTGGCGGGTGAGGGCGGCAATGTCGAGATCACCTGGACGGTCGACACCGGCCCGGAGGCCCGGCGCCGGTTTCACCTTGTCTGGCAGGAGGCGTTGAACCACCCCGGCGGACAGAGCGAGACGAACGAGTCCACACGAAAAGGCTTCGGCACGGTGGTGCTGCAGCGCGTGGCGCCGCAATCGCTTGGCGGAACCTCCAGCCTCGAACGCTCGCCCGGCGAGCTGAAATGGTCGCTGACGGCGCCGCTCGAGGCTATCGTCGTCCCGCAGCTGGGGGCGGAAGGCGAAGGCGACTTCAGCGTTTGAGAGGTATTTGCCGTCTGGCACCGGGCAGGGCGCAAGCCGCGGTTGCCGGCTCGCGTCCTTGCAGCTTCACAAAACGTAATTATATCAATGAGTGAGCGTGCAATGTCCACGCGAAGTGAGTTGCTTTGGTCAAGCTTCATCCATGGAGGTTGTCATGGCAATGATGGAAGCGAGAAAGAGCATGGACTGGATCACTCTGGTCCTTGCGATCTGCCTGTTCATCTCACCCTGGGTCATCGGATTCACCGCGGTAATGGTGCCCGCGTGGAACGCCTGGATTGTCGGCGTTGCGCTCGGCGCTCTGGCGCTCGCGACGCTTTCGGTGTTCGCAGAATGGGAAGAATGGGTAAATATGGCCCTCGGGCTCTGGCTGATCGTGTCGCCCTGGCTGCTGGGCTTTGCGGCCGACACGAATGTGATGGCCACGCATGTCGTTCTCGGCGTGCTGGTGATCGCGGCATCGGCCTATGCCGTCTGGGACTTCCGTCATCCCCACGCGCATGCGTGAGCGGTGACTGAGCGGGAGCCCGCCGCGCAAGCGGCGAGCTCCTTTGATTTTGACAGTGGGGCATTGGGTGGTTGCGGCGGCTTCACGCATTGCTGCAACCGGAAACCTTTTCGCGCATTCTTGGGAATGGCCTCGATGCTCCACCCCGATAAGCCTGCCAAATGCTGCTCCTATTGCGGTGGCCGCGACCATGATTTCGAGGAGTGCCCGAAGCGCAAGGCCGATGCGGAAAAGGAAGAGGTAGCGCGGGACGGAACTCGTCACGAGGATCTTCAGCCTGGCCCGGAGGTGACCTCCGAATACCTACCGTAGCGTTCCTTCGCGCTCTGTCCCGCCGACGTCTCTTTGATCTTTGCCGCCGTGACTTATGTCAGCGCATGCGCCGCGGCGTCGGCGAACGAGATATCGCCCTTGATCTCGCGCATCGCCATCGAGGTCACGGTGCGGCGCACGCCGGGCAGCCGGCTGAGTTCCTCGCGCAGCATCCTGTCCAGCGCCCTCATGTCGACGGTGACGATCTGCAACAGATAGTCGGCCTCGCCGGTCGTGGCGTAGCAGCGGCGGATCAGCGGATGCTTCTTCACGGCCGCCTCGAAGGCGTCCGAGACCTCAAAGTCGATCGACACCTGGATGAAGGCCTCGATGCCGAAGCCGATCGCCGCCGGATCGATGCGGGTGGAATAGCCGCGGATGGCGCCTGCATCCTCAAGTGCCTTCACCCGTTTCCAGCACGGCGTCTTGCTCAGGCCAACCTCTTCGGCTAGTTCGCCGAAGGAGATGCGCGCGTCGCGTTCGAGGGCGGCAACGATTTTGCGGTCGACGGCGTCCAGCATATTTCGTTCTCCAAAACTCTATAAAAGGCGATGAATTGTCCTTCGATTTCGCCGAATTGGATAACAGAAAGGAACAATGTTCAAGCCGAAAGCGCTATTCTTTGGGCATCCGTCGAACATGCCCGTGCGAGGAGGATGAGCCATGGACAAATCGGACTATCACGCCCGCATCGAGGCGCCCGAAATGCGCGACTACGGCGTTTATCTCAAATGCGACCAACTGCTCACCTGCCAGAAGCCGCTCGCCGAGATGGTCAACGCCGACGAGTTGCAGTTCCAGATCGTGCACCAGGTCGAGGAGCTGTGGATGAAGCTCATCGCCTACACGCTGGTCGACGTCCTCGATTATCTGGAGAGAGAGGATACGCATCGCATCGTCACGCTCATGGGCCGCGTGCACCGGCTGATGCGCATGATGACGGCGCAGCTCGACCTGCTGGAGACCATGTCGCCCAAAGAGTATCAGCAGATACGCCTCGAGCTCGGCAATGGCAGCGGCCAGGAGTCGCCGGGCTTCAAGCTCATCCTGCGCCTGCCGC
>NZ_RZSL01000335.1:0-6864 GCF_003997355.1 Mesorhizobium sp. M1E.F.Ca.ET.041.01.1.1
CGCTCACCCGCGCCGACAGGAAATCCGGCAGGTCGGCCACCGAATCCAGGATGACGTCGGCGATCGGCGACAGCGAGTCGCGCGTGCCGGTGCCGGAGAGAACACCAACCGCCAGCCCGCAGCCGCCGGCGCGCGCCATTTCGAGATCATGGCGGTTGTCGCCGACCATGGCGATCTCGCTTGGCTTCAGCCCCGTCAGGTCGCAGAAGGCAACAACGGTGTCGGGCGCCGGCTTCGGGTTCGCCACGGCATCATAGCCAAAGGCGGCCTCGAAGAGCTGCGCGACGCCGAGCGTGGCAAGCGTCTTCTCGGCGCCGCTGGTGGAATCGTTGGTGGCGACGCCCATGCGGAAGGATTTCTTGTGCAGCGTCCTCAGCGAATCGATGATCCCGGGAAGCGCGACCGCCATCGATGAGCCCTGCACCGAGGTGATCTCGTTGAAGCGGGAAACAGCCAGCATCTGATCCTCGTCGGACAGGCGCGGGAACCAGAGCTCCACGACATCCATGTTCGAACCGGAAGCAAAGATCGAGTCGGGCTTGAAGCGCTTGCTGACGAAATCGAAGCCGGCGGCGGCCAGCAGCCTGTCGGCCTTCCAGCGGTCGCCCTCGGCGGCGTCCATGGCCATGAAATCGGCTATGCCGAGCCAGGTTGCGTTGAAATCGACAAGCGTGCCGTCCTTGTCGAATAGAATTCCCTTGATGTCCGCCAAGCCTTTTACTCCGCGCCGCGCAATTGGTGGATATGTCCCACCAGTCCGGCAGTCGAGGCGTCGCGTTTTGCGGCAGTCTCCTTGCCTTCCACGACAGGCAGCAGGCCCGTCGCCAATTCCTTGCCAAGTTCGACACCCCACTGGTCGAACGAGTTGATGTTGAACAGCGTGCCCTCGACGAAGACGCGATGCTCGTAAAGCGCGATCAGACGGCCGAGCGTGCGCGGATCGAGCTTCTTGTAGAGGATCGTCACCGAAGGTCGGTTGCCCGAAAAAACGCGGTGCGGCGCGATGCGGTCGACATCGGCAGGCTTCATGCCCTTGGCCAGCATCTGCGCGCGCGCCTCCTCCAGCGTGCGGCCCTTCATGAAGGCTTCGGACTGCGCCAGGCAGTTGGCGAGCAGCAGATCATGGTGGTTCTTCAGCTCGGGCTCATGGCTGACAGCGGCGGCGAGGAACTCGACCGGGATGAAATCGGTGCCCTGGTGCAGAAGCTGGAAGAACGCATGCTGGCCATTGGTGCCGGGCTCGCCCCAGACCAGCGGGCCGGTCGGCGTGGCGACCGCGCCGCCGTCCAGCGTCACGCTCTTGCCGTTCGATTCCATATCGAGCTGCTGCAGATAGGCCGGCAGCCTGGAGAGACGCTGGTCGTAAGGAATGACGGCGCGCGCCGGATATTTGCAGACGACCCGGTGCCACCAGCCGATCAGCCCCAGCAGTGCCGGCAGGTTCTTTTGCAGGGGTGCTGAGCGGAAATGCTCGTCCATCTCATGCGCGCCGTCGAGGAAGGCGCGGAAGTTGCGCGGACCGATGGCGATCATCACCGGCAGGCCGATGGCGCTCCAGACCGAGTAGCGGCCGCCGACCCAGTCCCAGAAACCGAAGACGCGATCCTTTTCGATGCCGAACTTCGACACCAAATCGAGCGCGGTCGAGACGGCGGCGAAATGCTTGCCGATCGCTTCCTTGCCCAGCGCCTTCTCCACCCATTTGCGCGCCGTCTCGGCATTGGTCATCGTCTCGACCGTGGTGAAGGTCTTGGAAGCGATGATGAACAGCGTCGTTTCGGGCGAAAGGCCCTTCAGCGTATCGTGGATATGGGCGCCGTCGACATTGGAGACGTAATGCGCACGCGGCCCGTCATGGTAGGGCGCCAGCGCCAGCGTGACCATCGCCGGTCCGAGGTCCGAGCCGCCGATGCCGATATTGACGACGTCGGTGATCTTCTTGCCGGTGGCGCCGGCCGCCTTGCCGGAGCGAATGTCGTCGGCGAAGGCGCCCATGGCGTCAAGCACGGCAATCACGTCGGCCTTGGTGTCCTGGCCATCCACCACCACGCCTTTGCCGGTCAGATTGCGCAGCGCCGTGTGCAGCACGGCGCGGCCTTCGGTGATGTTGATCTTCCTGCCTTCGAACATCGCGGCGCGGCGGCCTTCGAGATCGGCGGCGCCCGCAAGTTTCTCCAGCATCGCCATCGTGTCGGCGTCGACCGCGCATTTCGACCAGTCGAGCAGGAGGTCGCCATCGGTGACGGAGAATTTCTCGAAGCGCCCGGGATCGGCGGCGAAGGCCTCGCGCATGCTGCCCTTGGCTGCGGCGCGCTGGGCGCGCAGGGCGGCAAGCTGCTTGTCGAAAGATGACTGATCCACTGGCGGGCTCCTGGCGGGTTTTTAGACCATTTTAACAGGCCGGATGTTTCCGGCGCGTGTCGGCGCGTCATTCTATTGAGCCGATTTCCATTTCGTTCAAGCGCGGCGATGACGCATCGCATCACGCTTTGATGATGCGCTGCAACACAGTTTCGGGGAGCCAATGGATCACTGGCATAAATCCCAGCGATCAGAAAAATTGATTGGCGCAACCCCTTGTGCCACCCATACACTCGACTGGTCCAGCCAAGTGAAAACAGCTGGCCATCCGAGGAAGTTCTCCCATGCCACAGCGCAATGACACGGCCATATGGTCCGGCCTGTTCCGGATTTCGGCCGAATCCGGACAAACCCTCCAGGCACAGATCCGCCAGGCGATCGTCGCAGCCATCCTCGACCGCCAAATCGCCGCTTCGATGCCGCTGCCGTCCTGCCGGATTCTGGCGGAAAAACTTGGCGTTGCCCGCGGCACGGTGGTGCTCGCCTTCCAGCAGCTGGTCGACCAGGGCTTCCTGGTGGCGCGCGAGCGGCGCGGCCATTTCGTTAACCCTGACGTGCTGGCCACCCCCGCCAAGCCGCACCAGAAGGCGCCCGACCAGCAGAACGAGATCGACTGGAAGGCACGCCGGCAGATCGCTGCCAGCGACATGCCGCCGCCGGCCAAGCACGACAACTGGATCAAGTCTTCCTATCCGTTCGTCTATGGCCAGTTCGACCCGGCGCTGTTCCCGACCGCCGAATGGCGCGAATGCAACCGCATGGCGCTCGCGGTGCTGGAGATCCGCAACTGGGCGTCCGACATGGTCGACCGCGACGATCCGCTGCTGATCGAGCAGATCCAGGCGCGGCTTTTGCCGCGGCGCGGCATCTTCGCCAATCCGGATGAGATCATCGTGACGCTGGGCGCGCAGAACGCGCTCTACATGCTCGCCTCGCTGCTGATGACCAAGGGCTCGAAGGTGGCTATGGAAGACCCCGGGTATCCGGATGCCCGCTCGATCTTCCGGCTGGCGGGCGCCGACATCCAGGCGGTTCCGGTCGATCAGTCGGGCATCGTGACCTCGGCGATCCCCGCAGATTCCGGCTTCGTCTTCGTCACACCCAGCCACCATTGCCCGACCATGGTGCCGCTTTCGGCCGAGCGGCGGCAGGATCTCTTGGCGCGGGCCAACCGCAACAACCAGATCATCATCGAGGACGGCTATGACAGCCAGCTTCTCGACGAGGCGCCGCAGCAGGCGCTGAAGAGCCTCGACCGCTCGGGCCGCGTCATCTATGTCGGCTCGATGTCGAAGACGCTGGCTCCTGGCTTGAGGCTTGGCTACATCGTCGCCTCGGCGGGGCTGATCGCCGAGCTGCGCGCGCTGCGCCGCTTCATGCTCAGGCACCCGCCGGCGAACAACCAGCGCGCCGTTGCGCTCTTCCTGTCGCTCGGCCATCACGAGGCGCTGGTGCGCAGGCTCTCCGCCGCCTTCGACGAGCGGCGCAAGCGTCTGGTCCATGCGATTTCCGCTTTCCTGCCAGATTGGCGTTCGACCGACTCCGCGGGCGGCACATCGCTCTGGCTGGAGGGTCCGCGCGGCACCGATTCACGCGGCCTGGCCGAGGCGGCCGCTTCGCGCAGCGTCATCATCGAGCCCGGTGACCGGTTCTTCGACCGCAGCGAAAAGCCCTCTCGTTTCATGCGCTTGGGCATCTCCTCGATCTCGCTGCAGCATATCGAGCCCGGTATCCGGGAACTCGCCACGGCAGCCGGACGCCGGCCCGCTGCGGCCTGACCGCGGACAGATTTCTTAAAAAGGGAGCCGGCGCGTGCCGGCTCCCTTTTGTTTAGCGCGCGGTTTGCTTTAGCACTCTGGCATATTCGACGGGATAGGCTGGCTCATAGGCTGTACCAATGCCGGCGGCATAGTCGGAGGCCATAGGGGACGAGGCAGGCCGATGGTGGACCAACCGCCACGCACCCTGCCCCTGAAAAGCTAAAGGTGGAGTGCTTTCCATGTCAGTGGCTCTTGAGAAGCAGGAAGCGTCGTCGGACCAGCGTTCGCGGCGGTCCGGCGGGCGCGAAGCGCGCCGCGCGATGCGGGCGGCGCCGCTCGCCGACGACATCCGTCCGGTTCGGCCCGGCCTCGAAGGCGGCAGCTACGGGCCATTGAGCCAGAATGATCGCGAGCGCATCCACGAGGCGGTGCTGACGCTTCTGGAGACGGTGGGCTTCGCCAACGCCATCCCCTCCTGCATCGAGGCGCTGACCAGGGTCGGCGCGACCTATGGCGACGACGGCCGCATCCGCCTGCCGCGCGCGCTGGTGCTCGACACAATCAAGAAGGCCGCGCGCCACTTCACGCTCCACGGCCAGGACCCCAAGCACGACATGGTGATCCAGGGCAAACGCGTGCATTACGGCACGGCGGGCGCCGCGGTGCATCTGGTCGATGTCGAGAAGCGCGAGTACCGCGAATCGCAATTGCAGGACATCTACGACGCCGCTCGCCTCGTCGACGGGCTCGACAACATCCATTTCTTCCAGCGCACCATGGTGCCGCGCGACATCCCCGATCCGCTCGAGATGGACTTCAACACGCTCTACGCCTGCGTGATGGGGACATCCAAGCATGTCGGCACTTCGTTCACGGTGCGCGAGAACGTCAAGCCGGCGCTGGAGATGCTTTATGCGATCGCCGGCGGCGAGGAGAATTTCCGGGCGCGGCCGTTCGTCTCCAACTCGAACTGCTTCGTCGTGCCGCCGATGAAATTCGCCGAGGATGCCTGCGGCGTGCTCGAAGCCTGCGTCGATGGCGGCATTCCGATCCTGCTGCTCTCGGCCGGCCAGGCCGGTGCCACGGCTCCCGCCGCGATTGCCGGCGCCGTCGTCCAGGCGGTGGCGGAGGTGTTGATGGGCCTGGTCTACGTCAACGCCATCAAGCCCGGCCATCCGGCGATCTTCGGCACCTGGCCGTTCGTCTCCGATCTTCGGACCGGCGCCATGTCCGGCGGCTCGGCCGAGCAGTCGGTGCTGACCGCGGCCTGCGCGCAGATGGCGCAATATTACGACCTGCCGGGCGGGTCTGCAGCCGGCATGACGGACTCGAAGCTGCCCGACATCCAGGCCGGCTACGAGAAGGGCATCACCAATGTCATGGCAGGGCTTTCCGGCCTCAACCTCGTCTACGAATCGGCCGGCATGCATGCCTCGCTGCTCGGCTTCTGCCTCGAAAGCCTGATCATCGACAACGACATGCTCGGCCACTGCCTGCGCTGCGTGCGCGGCATCGAGGTGACGGATGAGGCGCTGTCGATCGACACCATCACCGATGTCTGCCTCAAGGGTCCCGGCCACTACCTCGGCAACGAGCAGACGCTGAAGCTGATGCAGACCGAATATTTCTACCCCGCCGTCGGCGACCGTTTCTCGCCGAAGGAATGGAACGAAAAGGGCCGGCCAGACATCCTGCAACGGGCGATCGCCGAGAAGAAGCGTGTGCTGGCCGAGCGTTTTCCGCGCCATGTGTCGCGCATTCTCGATGACAAGCTGCGCGCCCGCTTCGGCGAGATGATCAAGCTGCCGCGCAACAGGATGGGCGGCTAGAACCTTACTCCGCACTCAACCCGTAGCGCTCGACGACTTCGGCGTTGATCAGCTTCGCGTGCAGCGTCATCAGCACGATCTGGGCATCGAAGCTGTCGCCGGCTTCGAGCGCGGCCTCGATACGGCGCTCGGCTTCCAGCGTCGGCTCTCTGCCATTGGCCTGCTCGAACACCTCCGGTCCGGCGACGCAATAGCTGCAAAGCTGCGCCACCGATTGATAGGCCTGAAGCGGCGGCTCGTCCGGCCAGCGGTCGTTCATCAAATTGACGATGGTGAGTTTAACTCCCTCTGGCACCAAGGCCGGATGCAGGTCCGCCTGGCGCAGGGCGTCGTCGAGTTGGCGCAGGTCGCCGGAGCGGCCGAACATACCGAGGAAGCCGAGTGAAGAGCGCCGTTTCGCCATGGATTGCCGCTCCTTCGTAGGACCGCCGAGATCGGGCTTATCTGTAGACGCCCCGCGGCCGAAACAAGGGCCATGACAAAGGGCGGCCCGCCGGATAGCGGACCGCCCTTCGATTTTCGCCGTGCTCTGAATTCAGTGGTTGTCGCGCGGCACGCCGCTGGTATGCGCGACGTCCTGGTACTTCACCGCCGGCTTCAGCACCATGCCGGCCGAGAACTGGTCGACCATGCCGCGCTGGATCTCCTGCCAAGGCGTCTGGTGCTTGGGATAGTGATAGCCGCCATTGCCCTGCAGCTCGGCCTGTCGCCTGGCGATCTCCTCGTCGCTGACGAGGATGTTGGCCGTGCCCTTCTTCAGGTCGATGCGGACGCGGTCGCCGGTCTTGAGCAGTGCCAGGCCGCCGCCGACGGCGGCTTCCGGCGAGGCGTTGAGGATCGACGGTGAGCCGGACGTGCCGGACTGGCGACCGTCGCCGATGCAGGCCAGCGAATGGATGCCCTTCTTGATAAGG
>NZ_RZSL01000336.1:0-6861 GCF_003997355.1 Mesorhizobium sp. M1E.F.Ca.ET.041.01.1.1
CTCGACATCGTCACCGGCTCGTTTCTAACCGGCGCGCTCCGGCGCCTTGAGCAAGGCGAGATCGATCTGGCCGTTGGGCAGACCGGTGGCACGCCACCGGGCTTCTTTCGGCGCAGGCTCTATACTGACCGCTTCGCCTGCCTGCTACGTTGCGACCATCCAGCCTTGGCGCAGGAATGGACGATCGAGGCCTTCGCTGCCCTGCGCCACGCTGCTATTGACTCGGATTCTAAGGGCGGCTTCGGACGGGTGCATGACGATCTGGCAAATTTACACCTCCAAGATCGCGATCCGGTGCTGGTTTCCAACCTCCTGACGGCCGCTGTAGCCATCGCGGCGACCGATCTGGTGCTGATTGTACCACACCGCGTCGCTACACGGATCGCCGCCTTGCTCCCCCTAGCGATTGTCGATCCGCCGGTGGAACTGTCGCCTTACGAGGTTGGGCTGATTTGGCACGAGCGTTGCCATCGCGACCCAGAACATCACTGGCTGCGCCGCAAGATTGCCGCCGCAGCGGCGGCGGGAACAGAGTTGGCGCGTCCATCGACAATGAGAGAGCAAACGGCTGATGCTTCGCCAAGGGAAGAAGCGTGATGCGATCGAGGTCTGGCACTATCTTCAGGACCGAGCCAGTTCATTACCCCCCTCGTCCATCGGACGCGGTGCTGGTTCCGCTGTCCCAACTCAGAGAAACCGACGCGCGCTGACTTCGAGCGAGCATCTGCTGTGAAGAAGGTATTCACACTTACAGCCAACTACACAAACCAAGACCCACCTTCTTCGACCGCCGTTCGGCCGCATCAAGGCTTTCGCAGGCCAAGTCCTCAAGGTGTTACCGAGGTGCATGCATCGATTCTGGCCGCGTATCTTGGCCCGGACCCTTTAGCAGGTAAGTGTTTGTCACAAATTGCGAGTTCTCGGATCTTCGGCAATCTGCCCAACGATGTGCGGCAGATCGATATCCTTGAGCACCGTTTGTTGCGGCCAGGGCGCTGCGCGCAAATCGTCATCATCGATTGCCGCGAATGGGAGCAACATGGGTACGGTCATGCGAAGCTCTCGTCCGGACTGGTGCAACTCGCCCTGGTTTCCGAAGGCAGGCTGGACCGAGAGGCGGTTTTCTCCGACGGGTATTCCGATTACCTGTTGTGGCCACTGATCGAGCAGGAAGTTGTGAGCAGACTGACCGCCTGCGTCGCTCAGATCGCGCGGCGTTCTGCACCGCTATTCTTCTCAGCCGACCCCCTCGTTCAGAAGGCTTGCGATCTGCTGGTACAGCGTGTCGGTCAGCAGATCGCCCTCAGCGAACTGGTGCGCATAGCCGGGACCAACAAGACAACGCTCGTCAACCGCTTCGAGGCTGCCTTTGGCTGCGGGCCTATGACCTGGTTACGGCACTACCGGATGATGGAGGCTGCCGGCCGCTTGCGAAGCGGGCATGAAAGCGTGGCCGAGGTCGCTGAATCCTTAGGCTACGAAAACAGCAACAATTTCTCCACGGCGTTCAAAGCGATTCATGGGCTCTCGCCGCTGCGCTATCGCAAAATGGCGGCGCGCAGAGAAAGGTCTGCCTGAGGCAAAGGTGGGGATCGGAACAAACTGTTATACAGCTAGTGAAGACACGCGAAGATCACCTGATACTCAAGCGTTTACGCACTCCAGGGACTTTGCGACTTTCACAGCAACGGTCAGAATAGGAAGATAAGCATGTTGAACGCGGTCGCAGCGCATTTTCAAGGGCATGAACAGAGCTATTCGGACAAGAACTATGAGGTGGCGAGCGCGTTTTTCGGCGCCAAGTCCCTTCTTTTGGCGCAGCCAGGTGCTGCGCGCCCCAGTGACGACACGATCGCCAACGATCAAGGAACAGTACAGTTTCACCTCATTGGTCAGACGACCGATGACCCGGCGTACAGCGGCATCATGAAAGAAAATCAGGACAACCTTCTGGCAATAGGAGGACTCATTCACGACTACATGCATACCCATCATCCTAAGGTTGATGCGGAAAAACTTGACATCAACACATGGACGAACGTTGTGGGCAACATTCCCGACCTTTCGATGGGAGGGCAAAAACAGAAAGGTTACTCAAACAAGTTTGCTGGGACCTCCGTCTCAGCCACGTTCCTCTCCTTGATCGCGAAGGCGATCGTCACTGACGGGGCGTCTCTGCTAACGGATTTCGAGTCCTTCCTCACTGAGATGGGCAACCTGACCTTCAGCGCCAACAGCAAGTCGCAGCAGTACAAGGCTCTGACATGCACCTACCAAAGCTACCTTCTCGATAACGGGGCAGGCGGATATTACGACTACGGAGCAATTGTTCTGCGAGAAGTCAAGTTCAATGAGTACTTCCTTGATCTAAAATATTCTTGCTCGTCGGCTCGGTACGTCAACGTCGACATAAGCTATAAAGAGGTTACCAATATCGTTCAGACTCGCCGGATCCGCAGCGGCGGCCCCGATTACAAAAACTTCCAGGAGATCGTGAATAAGAACGCCACCGAGCAGTTTATGAATGCCAAGAACTTCTTTAACGGTGGCTCGACCCCGCAGCAAGACATCACGCCCCAGGTCTGATTCTAATGATTGGTCTCGAAAGCAGCAGCGCACCAACCGACGGTGTCAATTCGAAGGAACCTCGCCAGCGTCATAGATCAGGTCCGGCTGACAGCGGTGCCGACGAACTCCGGCCCCGCTTCTATAAGAAACCAACTATGAAGGCCTGAATCTGTCAAACAAGGATACGCAGTCCACTATCGCGCAGGTTTTCGGTCGCTTCGGCCCGCCGAGCGACTCACCTTACTACCTGCGCGTCTTGCCCTGATCCGTATGCCAGACGTTACATTCAGCCAAAAGGAGCAGCACGCTCGTTGAATATGTGAATACCGCAGATTTCGTCAGCGGAGCGAAGTCGGTGGTGCGCTTTGTAGCGGGAAAGCCCATGCCCTATCATGAAGACTTCGCGAAGGCGGACGGATGGTCCGCAGCGGATGTCAGCGTCCGTCTCAACAATGCGGCAGGCCGGAAATTTCTCACTTTCTTGCGAAGATCGGGGGTGACCACGGTCATTCGGTATTACGCGAGTTCCGCGAGGCCAAAAACCATCACACCAGTGGAGGCCAAACTACTATCTGGGCACGGTTTCGGAATTCTGCCGATCTTCCAGGACAGCAGCCGCCATATTTCCAATTTCTCGAGCTCGATCGGCACTGCGAATGCAAAGAGTGCTATGGGGTTCGCAAATCGCGTCGGTCAGCCGAAAGATAGAGGCAGTACGATTCTTTTCGCCGTCGATGGGGACTATCCGGCTAAGCAGATCGATGGTCCTATCCTCGCGTACTTCCACGCGATTAAAGATGAGATCGACGGCACTTTCGCCATCGGCGCGTATGGTTGCGGTGCGGTGCTCTCAAAACTAATGGCGGAGGGATTGATCACGGTTCCATGGATATCTATGTCGCACCTGTTTCTTGGAACCGAGCAGTTCTTCTATTCCAACCGATGGTCGATGCGGCAGGTACCTCCAGAGGTTACCCATGGCCCCTCTGGGGTGGGCTATGATCGCAATATCGTTCGGGTTCCTCGGAGGGAGATCGGGGCCTTCCAAGTTGATGAGTCGGGCGAAGGCTCGCTGGCCTAGGCTGGCGAGACGGACGGCTCGTAGACGCGGCAAGCTGAAAACGTTGTCGGATTTTATGTTCGCAGAGGTCTCCGACGTCAACGGCGAGTGTAAAGTTGTCGCGGAATCTCGCAAATCGTCTCTCCACGCGCTCGCCCGCTACAATCGAGCGGCGCGGCCGCCATCATCATCCCCGGAACTACTGCAGCGCCGTCGACCCACGCCCAACCGGCGGCCGAGATTGGGCACCAGTACCAGGCCGGCTATGAGGCCGAGGCCGCCCGCCGCTGGAGCTCAAAAATCTCGCGGCTCTCCCGGTAGTACCCCCGCGCAGAGAGCAGGTTGGCGGGTTTGCCGTTTTTCGGCCGTTCGGGTCAGGGTAGGTTCCATAGACAATTCGCCTTGCTGGATATCGTGTTGTCATATCGAGCGGCATCGTCGCACGCTCGTCAACTAAAGACAGCTAAAGGCTTGTGGTCATGGCCTTCCCATGCAGAACGGTGATCTGGAGGGGATGAGAATGCCTGAAACGATGCTCGCGGCGCTTGCCAACATTCGGACCGTTGAGGAAATGATCGTGGCCTTCCGGGGATCCTTCCGGGATGAACAGCATTGCCGGCGATTGCTGGAAATTAGGTGTGGCCAGAAGACAGAACCTGTCCGGCCCGTGGTTATAAGCGTTCGATCGCGCTTGCCGGCCGCGATACCCCGCTGCATTCGACCAAGCTGACCTTGCGTGTTTGGCTGAAGCCATGTGGCTGATGCTCCAGTCGGACAAGCGCTTGTCCTCGGTCCGGCTCGCCGAGATCCTTGTCTTTGGTTGATAAAGGCAGCGTGTCTGCGGGAACAGTTCGTGTTCCGGCTCCCTGTACTTTCGGGCTGCCAAAGGACTTTGCGAGCCAAGTTAGCTCGTTGCCGCAGGCAGTTGGCTTCTGGCGCGGCATCCTTCAACGCGGCATTGTCGAGCATGGTGTCGGCCAGAAGCCGCTCAGCCGCGTGTTCTCGTCCTCAAGAGCCTTCAGTCGCCGAGCCTCGGAGACATCCATCCCGCCAAAGCGGCCCTTCCATTGTGATCGCGGCGTCGCTGACCGCGTGCTTGCGGCACAGATCGCGAACCGACACTCCGTCCTCATGTTCCTTCAAATTCCGATGATCTCTTGAGAAAAGCGGCTACTTTTCATGTCCAAGTCCTCTCGACGGGCCAGAACGAACGTCAACCGGATTAGATCAGCGGGCAAGGTCACCATTTCGGCCATGAATACGCCAACCCGATTACATTGTTGGAAATAAGTAACTCGAGCGAAAACGTGCAATTTGCCTTCGCCACGTACCCTAATCGCGCAGAGATATCAATTTCCACATCCTGGAATTCAATGAAATGATTGTACAGTGGAAAACACGCCTTATACACCGCCTCCTTCAAAACGAAGAGGTCCCGCCGCTTGAGCAGATGTAGATCGTACATGCGTTGCTCGTTAGGGGTGGCAATCAATTCGATCAGGTTCTCCGGCAGAGGTTCATTAGGCTCAATGTCGATGCCGAGAGCCGCAATCCGTTTGGTCCCTGCAATGGCGGCGGCGGCTACGGTATCGTGGTGGGCCAAAGATCCGACGACGCCGGGTGGCCAGATCGGAACACCAGAGCGCGTCTTTAGGATCGGCAGTAGTGGGAATCCCAGTTGCCCAAGGAGTGTTCTGGCGACTACTCTTGCAGCACCGCTTTGGCGGCGAACTTTGGTAACAGCGCGTCCCAACGAGGTAACTTCGGAATCGTACAAGGTGGCTTCGTCGCCCGCTTCTATGGGACGGATGCCGACGAGGATGTTCTGTTGATCAATGGTGATAGTCTCCATTCTATCTGGTCCCCTTTGAGCTTTTCGGATGACAAGCTCAGCTCATGCAGCTTGGCCTTGAAGTTGCTCGACTCGGTCGTCGACCAGTAGAGGCGGCAGACCAAATATGCTTCCCATCTTTGGATCACCGAGCCAGAACTCTCCGACATTTGGGGATTGTCGCGATCCGAGACTGAACCTCGTCTGGGTGCCAGAATCTTCGGTGCAGTTCGCTAGGGATCTTTTTCAAGAACCCCGGCTAAGTGCGTAGAAATAGCTCGGGCCAGAGCCTTGCGGTTTTCCAGAACACTCATCATCGTCACGTGGTCGCCTACAATCGGTACGGCAGTAATGGCGTCCGGACTCAAGACTCGGTCCCAGCCGCGCATAGGCGAACGTGCCTCTGGGCATAATGAACTCTTAGCTTGTCGTGCCCGAGAACTGAAGAGAGCCTCGGTGGCATAAAACTGATGTATCTCAACTGGCAGGGTTGGGACTTGGTACGCCTGCAGCGCCTCGTGAAACCGGGCGGTCCTTTCATACATCAAAACATCGTTATGGAGATTACGATCCAGAGGTATTGCCCCAATTTGCTGAGCCTTTTCGAGCAGCTGAGCGATTGAACTTTGTCTAGCAAATTGCTCCAACACTTCGAAGTTCTCATCATCTAAGGGTTCAAAAGAATCCAGTACCACGTCTCGTACCATTTGGATGGGTGATATTTCTGTCAAGTTTGCAGGTAGCGTAACATCGATCAACGCGATGAAAGAGATAGCTTCATCGCGACCCAGTAAGAGCTGGGCTATGGCGTAAGCCAAGATTCCGCCTGATGAGTATCCAGCGAAACGATACGGACCCCGCGGCTGGATCTTTCTAATCGCCACGATGGTCTCCGCGGCTATCGCCTCAAGAGTTGGTGGACCAAGGTTATTGAAGGGGGGCCATGGCAGAGCGTAGACGGCACAGTCTACGTCCATTTCCTCCATCAACCTGGGGACGTAGGAACAATCGCCAAAACCTGTGGGGACAAAGAAGAGCGGTGGCTGCGATCCGGTCGCCTGTACGGAAATCACTCCAGGAGTCCTGGGCTGTGGCTCCAAATGAACCTTCGATGCAAGTTCCTTCAGAACAGGGGCTCGGAAGAGGTCGGCGGCGCTAAAGTTCAGCCCAACATCTAATGCTCGACTGAGTAACTGCACCGCCAGGAGCGAATGGCCGCCGAGTTCGAAGAAATTATCGTGGCGTCCGACCCGCTCGACCCCGAGCAGCTCCACCCAGATCTGCGCCAGCGCCGTCTCGACCGCGCCCTGCGGCGCTTCATAGGCGGCGTGCGCATAGGCCTCGTCGGCCGGCGCCGGCAGCGCCTGGCGGTCGAGCTTGCCGTTCGGTGTCAGCGGCAGCC
>NZ_RZSL01000337.1:0-6853 GCF_003997355.1 Mesorhizobium sp. M1E.F.Ca.ET.041.01.1.1
GTAGAGGACCTTCGAAGTCGGTGCCATGCCGTCAAGGTGCCCGATCGGCCGGCATTTTGAAAGCAGGCGATGCCGACCTTGTGTCCGATGGCCCAAACTCGACTGCCAACAGTTGCCTTTCATTTGCCGGCCGCTTTGTGTAAAGCGTGCGCCAGCAAATTCCCGCAAAACCGAGACGGGCAAGGACCATGGACAAATTCACCAAGCTCACCGGCGTCGCCGCGCCCATGCCGATCGTCAATGTCGACACCGACATGATCATCCCGAAGGATTATCTGAAGACGATCAAGCGCACCGGGCTTGGCACCGGCCTGTTCGCCGAAATGCGCTACAAGGACGACGGCTCGGAGAATCCGGATTTCGTGCTCAACAAGCCGGCCTATCGCAAGGCGCAGATCCTGGTCGCCGGCGACAATTTCGGCTGCGGCTCGAGCCGCGAGCATGCGCCCTGGGCGCTGCTCGATTTCGGCATTCGCTGCGTGATCTCGACCTCGTTCGCCGACATTTTCTACAACAACTGCTTCAAGAACGGCATCCTGCCGATCACGGTGAGCCCGGAAGACCTCGACAAGCTGATGGACGACGCCTCGCGCGGCTCCAATGCGACGCTGTCGATCGACCTCGAAGCGAAGGAAATCCGCGGGCCGGATGGCGGCGTGGTCAAGTTCGACCTCGACGACTTCAAGCGCCACTGCTTGCTGAACGGCCTCGACGACATCGGGCTGACCATGGAGAAGGCCGGCGCCATCGCTTCGTTCGAGAAGAAAAACGCTGAGCTGCGCCCCTGGGCCTGAAGCGTTGAACGGATAGACCCGGCCGCAAGCGGCCGGGTTCGTGGCGGCTGAATGGAGGGACAGTCATGACACGCTCGCTTCTGGCTGGCGCTTGCGCGTTGGTGTGGGTGTTGATGCCGGTGGCCGGCGCCCATGCACAGACCGACAACGTGCTCGTACCGGCAGAGGATCCGTCCGGCGACGCCGCTGACCCCTCGAACACCGCCAATGCGACCCAGGCCGAGGACGACAAGCAGGCGCCGATCCCGTTCGAAGGCGGCCAGTTCACCATCACCCAGCAGGAACAGTATGGCGAGAAGGTGCTGGCCTATGACGGCAAGCAGCTCGCCAGCAATTACGACGTCTTCTTCGAGAAGATCGTCGAGGTCGGCGGGGTCAAGGTGGCGCTGTTCGATGTCGGCGATGGCGGCAACCAATGCGGCCCGGCCAGCGTCATCGCCTGGAAGACGGAGGGCGGCGAGATCCAGACCACCACGGTCGAGCAGGACGAGTGCGGCGCGCCGCCGGCCGCGGTTTCCGACAGCGACATCTATTACGTGCCCTATCTCCTGCCCGGCGAATCGCGGCCGGCGCTGCAATGGTCGCCGACCGGCGGACTGACGACGTCCGGCAACCTGACCTATACGCCGGAACCGGGCACCGACTGGAAGGATGTCGATCCGTCGAAATACGACAACATCATCGACGCCTTCCACAACGAGGCCGTCTACAAGGCCGGCGAGGCGCTGCTCGGAAAGGACATGCCCGACATGGCGACCAGCCTGCTGGTCGGCGGCGGCACCGAAAAGACCGCTTCCGGCGCTTTCTACGCCAGCGGCTGCGTGCCGCATGACTGCGGCGGCAATGACGGCTTCATGGCGGTCGACCCGGTCAAGCATCAGGTCTATTTCGCCCGCCGCGGCGACAATGGCGAACCGCAGGCCTGGCCCGACATGAAAAGCTGGCCGGCGGATATCAAGAAGGCGCTGGACGAGGCGCAGGGGTCGGGGAATTAGGGTTTTGGCAATGGTGCCGGCCGTGGGTCGCGTACCAGCGGGAAATGACCATCGCCGCGATCCTTCCCACCCCCTCTGCCCTACCGGGCATCTCCCCCGCAAGAGGGGAGATCGGTCGTCACCACGACTTTCGCTAATCTTCAATGTTGCAAGAATGGTGGCCTGCCGAAGCTGCTGATCTCCCCCCTTGCGGGGGAGATGGCCGGCAGGCCAGAGGGGGGTACTGTCCCGCCAGCATCAAAGAGATTTTTGCACCTCAAATCCGCATTGCTTGGCCTATGGCCAGATTGCCGCCGTCCCCGCAGAATGCCCGCAACAAAACGCGAGGCACCCCATGCGCAAGCTCATCTCCACCGGCTCCCCCTTCGAAAAAACCGCCGGCTATTCGCGCGCGGTGGTGCAGGGCGACTGGTGTTTCGTGTCGGGAACGACCGGCTACGACTATGCCACGATGACCATGCCCGAGACGGTCGAGGCGCAGACGCGCAACTGTCTCGCGACCATCGCAAAGGCATTGGCCGACGGCGGCTTCGACATGGCCGATGTCGTGCGGGCGCACTACTACATCACCGACCAGTCCTATGTTGACGTCGTCTTCCCGATCCTCGGCGAGGTGTTCGGCGACATCCGCCCGGCGGCGACGATGATCGTCTGCCAGCTCAACAAGCCGGAGATGAAGATCGAGATCGAGGTGACGGCGCTGCGGCGAACGGCCTGATACAGTCGCCCAAAATGCGGAGGGCTCCCGGACACGCATAAGGCAAGGAGCGGCTCATGGTGAAGGTCAGGCGCGTCGTCGCCAACATCGAAACGCCCGACGTCGCGGCGGCAAAGCGCTTCTATCAGGACGTCCTCGGCCTCGATCTGCTCATGGATATGGGCTGGATCGCCACTTACGGCTCGCAGGGCAGCATGACCATCCAAGTCAGCTTCATGGCGCAAGGCGGCTCGGGCACGCCGGTGCCCGACCTCTCGATCGAGGTCGACAATGTCGATGAGGCGCTCGATGCCATGAAGGCCGCCGGCTTCGCCATCGAATACGGGCCGGCCGACGAGCCCTGGGGCGTGCGGCGCTTCTATGTGCGCGACCCGTTCGGGCGCTTGGTGAATATTCTCTCGCACCGGTGAGGGCTTCTCTCGTTGGCGCTGCGGTTTGCGAGACGTCGGCGGGACAGCACCCCCCTCTGGCCTGCCGGCCATCTCCCCCGCAAGGGGGGAGATTGGACGCCATCTGCCTTTTCGCCAATTTTTGACGTCTGAAAGAGATGGCCGGCGGCGAAGCTGCCAATCTCCCCCCTTGCGGGGGAGATGCCCGGCAGGGCAGAGGGGGGTGCGAAGGATCGCCAAGTAACGAGGTTGTCCTCTTCCGGCTTGCGCGGCAAGCGCTAGCCGTTTAGCAAGGCCGCGGTTCAATTCTCTCTCTCCGGGACGGTTCTCCATGGCTTCGAAAAATCTCTTCCTGCTCGCCGGCGACGGCATCGGCCCCGAGGCCATGGCCGAGGTGAAGAAGTTGATTGGCGCCATGAATGCGAAGCTCGGCAGCGGTTTCGTTACCGACGAGGGGCTGGTCGGCGGCTGCGCTTACGACGCGCATGGCGCGGCGATCTCCGACGCCGATATGGCAAAGGCGATGGCGGCGGACGCGGTGCTGTTCGGCGCCGTCGGCGGGCCGAAATGGGACAAGGTGCCTTACGAGGTGCGCCCCGAGGCCGGCCTGCTGCGCCTGCGCAAGGACATGGAGCTGTTCGCCAATCTTCGTCCGGCGATCTGCTATCCGGCTTTAGCCGCATCCTCCTCGCTCAAGCAGGACGTGGTCGAGGGGCTCGACATCCTGATCGTGCGCGAGCTCACCGGCGGCGTCTATTTCGGCGAGCCGAAGCAGATCATCGATCTCGGCAACGGCCAGAAGCGCGGTATCGACACCCAGGTCTACGACACGTTCGAGATCGAGCGCATCTCGGGCGTCGCCTTCGAATTGGCGCGTACGCGCCGGAATCACGTCACCTCGATGGAAAAGCGCAACGTCATGAAGTCGGGCGTGCTGTGGAACGAGGTGGTCAGCCAGACGCACAAGGCCAAATACAGCGACGTCAAGCTCGACCATATGCTGGCCGACGCCGGCGGCATGCAACTGGTGCGCTGGCCGAAGCAGTTCGACGTCATCGTCACCGACAATCTTTTCGGCGACATGCTTTCCGACATCGCCGCCATGCTCACCGGCTCGATCGGCATGCTGCCTTCGGCCTCGCTCGGCGCGCCGGACGTCAAGACCAAGAAGCGCAAGGCGCTCTACGAGCCGGTGCACGGCTCGGCGCCCGACATCGCCGGCAAGGGGATCGCCAACCCGATCGCGATGATCGCGTCCTTCGCCATGTGCCTGCGCTATTCCTTCGGCATGGTGGCGGAAGCCGACAAGCTCGAAGCGGCAATCGCCGCGGTGCTCGACGACGGCTTGCGCACCAAGGACATCATGTCCGAAGGCATGAAGGAAGTCGGCACCACGGAAATGGGCGACGCCATCATAGCCAAGTTCCTGGGCTGACAGCTTAAGCGCGGGCGCTGTCCGCGCCTAAAACCTCACGCCGGCCGGCACCGGGCCCCATTTGTTTTCGCCGATCTGGGTCGGGATCAGCGCGAAGACCAGGGTGGCGAGCCCGCCGACATAGGGCAGGAGGCAGAGGATCACGAGCCAGCCGGTCAGGCCGAGATCGTGCAGGCGGCGCACGATGAGCGAGATCCACGGCATGAACGTCAGCAGGACGTAGAGACCGAAGAGGCCGAGCATGACGATCGGCTCGTCGGCGCCGCCCTCGCCGCGCGACAGGTCCACGGTCAGGCCGACGCCGATGGCGACGACGAGGCCGATCGTCCAGAACAGGCAGAAGCCCCAGAACTCCTTGCGCCGAGCCCGGCTGGAGAAGTTGACGTAGTTCGTCGTCAGGCCGCGCCAGAAATAGCTCCACAGTCCAGTGGATTCCACCGCCCCGCTCTCGGCGTTGCGGCCAAAATGGGTAGGCGCTATGGGCGCGCTGCCCGGCAAGGGAACGGTGGCCGCCGCGATGGGAGCTGCGCTCTCCATCGGACCGGTCGCACGGGCGCGGACGGAAAAAACGTTGCTCGCCCGGTCGCCGTTCGGCTGGAATTCGACTTCGGCGCCTTTCGCCAGCGCCATCTCGCGGCGCAGGTCCTCGCGCGCGAAGCTATAGCGCTTGCCGTCGGCGCCGGCGATGAAACCAAAGCCTTGCTCCTGGTCGTAGTGAAGAACCTCGCCGCGCATCGCCGTGTCCCCCGCATCGCGTGGGTCCAGACTGTCCAAAGTCGCGGCCGTTCGCAAGCGTCATACGCAGCAGCGCAACTTCGCGGGCACCACGCCTTCGTCATTCCATCGCGGAGCAAGGAGCGAAGCGACGCAGCGCAGACCATAGAATCCATGTCGTGACCTATGAGCGTTTCAGCGGTCCAGAACGACCTCTGTTCTGCGTCGTCTCTACTCTTTGCGCGAGGTCACGGAATGGATCCTCGGGTCTACGCGTCCGCTTCGCCCGTGGATGACGAAGTTCAGCCGCTTCCGCCGATCTCGAAGGTCGCGATTTGCTGCCGAAGAAGGTTGCCGATGTTCCCGCCGGTCAGGTACCAACTTTAATTGCGAACCTACGCTGGTCGTTTCTTCGATTTCTTGTTCTTCGCCGGCCCTGGCTTGTCGAATTTCGGCTTGGCCGGTTTACCGGATTTGCCGGCCCACGGCTTTGCTTCGAATGGAGTGCGCTGATCGGCAGGCGCGCGCTTCTCGAACTTCGGCTTGTGAGCACCTTGGGCGGCGCCTTGGTCGAACGGCCGCTTGCCGCGATGCGGCTTCTTCTCCGGCTTCGGCGGCTGGTAGCCGGCCCGCGACAGGTCCGGCGTGCCCTCGATCCGCCTGACCGCGATGCTGCCCTGCAATTTGCGGTCGGGGCCGATCGCGGCGAGGAAACGGTCGGCCCAGTCGGCCGCGATCTGCACGAAGGTTTCCTCCGGCTGCATCTTGATGGCGCCGATCTCGCGCTTGGAGATGTTGCCGCTGCGGCACAGCATGGGGATCAGCCAGCGCGGCTCGGCATTCTGCCGGCGTCCCACCGACAGCGAGAACCAGACGCTGTCGCCGAATTCGTCGCGGCGGCCGGGCGCTTCGTCCCTGCGCGCGGCCTTCTCCTTTGACGGCGCGAACGGCGCGACGTCGAGCAGGTCCTCGGGCGCCGAGCGGCTGCCGCGGCAGAGCCGCACGAAAGCGGCGGCCACAAGCTCGGCGCCATGCCGCTCGAGAAGAGCGGCGGCGAAGTCACGCTCCTCGTCCTTAATCGGTTCGCCGAACGCCGGATCGGCCAGGATGCGCTCGTCGTCGCGGCGCAGCACCTCGTCGGCAGAGGGCGGGCGCGCCCAGGTTGCGGTCAGGCCGGCATTGGCAAGCAGCCGCTCGGTGCGCCGCCGGGCGTTGCCCGGCACGATCAGCGCGCTCACGCCTTTTCGCCCGGCACGCCCGGTGCGCCCGCTGCGATGCAGCAGCGTTTCAGGATTGGTTGGCAGGTCGGCATGGATGACCAGGTCGAGATTGGGCAGGTCGATGCCGCGCGCCGCCACGTCGGTGGCGATGCAGACTTTTGCGCGGCCGTCGCGCATCGCCTGCAGCGCGTGGCTGCGCTCGTTCTGGCTGAGCTCGCCGGAAAGCGCCACGACCGAGAAATTGCGGTTGTTGAAGCGCGCGGTGAGATGGTTGACGGCGGCGCGGGTGTTGCAGAACACCATCGCGTTGGTGGCCTCGTAATAGCGCAGCACGTTGATGATGGCGTTCTCGCGGTCGGCGGGCGCGACGGAGAGCGCCCGGTACTCGATGTCGAGATGCTGCTTTTCCTCGCCGCCGGCCGAGATGCGCACGGCATCGCGCTGGTAGCTCTTCGCCAGCGTGGCGATGGAGCGCGGCACGGTGGCGGAAAACATCAGCGTGCGGCGCTCGGCGGGCGCGGCCTCGAGGATGAATTCGAGGTCCTCGCGAAAGCCGAGGTCGAGCATCTCGTCGGCCTCGTCCAGCAC
>NZ_RZSL01000338.1:0-6841 GCF_003997355.1 Mesorhizobium sp. M1E.F.Ca.ET.041.01.1.1
CTGCATACAGCTTCAGCGCTGCACCGACCCTCTCCCGCAACAGGAAAGAGGCTGTTGCTGATGGCGCACCCAACGCCCCCCGCGACCACGACCTCCAGCATGATCATACGCGATGTCTGCTTGCGGACGGAGGCAAAGCTGGTCTTTACGTCCGACATGGGCGCGAAGATGCCGTTCCGCGCGCGACGGTTACGAAGGCCACGTTAGCCGGTGGAGGATTTATGCTGATGGTGGTCCGCCTGGTCGCAGGCGAGCCGCGGTAAATGGGCTGCGGTGAGACGTCAGTCCTTGGCGCGCTCGACGTAGGAGCCGTCGGCGGTCATCACCACCACGCGCGTCCCGGCGGAGATGTGCGGCGGCACGGCCGTGCGCACGCCGTTGGAGAGCACGGCCGGCTTGTAGGACGAAGACGCCGTCTGGCCCTTGGTGACCGGCTCGGTGTCGACCACCTCGAAGACGGCGCGCTGTGGCAGCACCAGCGAGATCGGCACGCCGTTGAACTGCGCCAGTTGCACCGCCATGCCTTCCTGCAGATAGGGCGCCATGTCGCCGACCACGCTTTCCGGGGCCACGACCTGGTCGTAGCTTTCCGGGTTCATGAAATGGAAGCCTTCGCCATCGGAATAGAGGAAGGTGTGCTCGCGCTCCTCGACATAGGCGCGCTCGACCATCTCGGTCGTGCGGTAACGCTCCGAAACCTTCACGCCGTCGCCGATGCGGCGCATGTCGAGCTGGGTTACCGGCGTACCCTTGCCAGGGTGGATGTTTTCGGCAAAGAGGATCACATAGAGCTTGCCGTCCTTATCGACGACATTGCCTTTGCGTAGCGAACTGGCGATGACCTTGACCACGATATTCAATCCCAATCGAGTTTTTCGGCCTGCAAGCGTTGAGCGCCACAAATTGGCGACGGCGGCCTTCGCGTGCGCCCTAGCGCATCTTGCGCCGAACCGCCAGCCTTCCGCGCGATTTTCCTGCCCATGACCGCCGCTTCGCCCTGGTGGACGCCGCATATTCATGCCGACCGCCGGCCAAGGCTGATGGCGCGCAACGCCATCGCCGCCGCCCTGCGTAGCTGGTTCTCGGCACGCGATTTCGTCGAGGTGACGACCTCGGCGCTGCAGGTCTCACCCGGCAACGAGGCGCATCTTGCGGCCCTCGCCACCGAGGCGATCGGCCCAGACGCATCGCGCCAACCGCTCTATCTCCACACCTCGCCGGAATTCGCCTGCAAGAAGCTGCTCGCCGCCGGCGAGAAGCGCATCTTCAGCCTCGGCGCGGTCTGGCGCAACCGCGAGCGCGGGCCGCTGCATCATCCCGAATTCACCATGCTCGAATGGTACCGTGTCGGCGAGGCCTATGAGAGCCTGATGGCCGACTGCGCCGAATTCCTGGCTTTGGCGGCGGAAAAGGCCGGCGCCAAGAGCTTTCGCTTCCGCGGCCGTGAGGCAGACCCTTTCGCCGAGCCGGAGCGGCTGAGCGTCGCTGATGCCTTCTTGGCGTATGCCCGCATCGACCTGCTGGCGACCGTCGCGGCTGACGGCAGCACCGATCGCGACGCGCTCCACGCGGCGCTGATCCGCGCCGGCCTGCGCACGGCGCCCGACGATAACTGGGCCGACCTGTTCAGCAGGGTGATGGTCGAAAAGGTCGAGCCGGCGCTGGGGCAGGGCTGCGCCACCATCCTCTACGGCTACCCGGTCTCGGAGGCAGCACTTGCCCGGCCGAGCGCTGAGGACCCGCGCATTGCCGAGCGCTTCGAGCTCTATTGCTGCGGTGTCGAGCTGGCCAACGCCTTCGGTGAACTGACCGATCCGGCCGAGCAGCGCCGGCGCTTCGTCGCCGAGATGGACGAGAAGGAACGCGTCTATGGCGAGCGCTATCCGCTGGACGAGGATTTTCTTGCCGCGCTTGCCGTCATGCCTGAGGCGAGCGGTGCGGCGCTCGGCTTCGACCGGCTGGTGATGTTGGCGACGGGTGCCGCCAGGATCGAGGATGTGATCTGGGCGCCGGTGGCCGGTTGATCCGTTCTCGTTTCGTGTTGCTGCAGCGGCGGAGCATTTAGCTCTAACCGCGACGATTGCCTTGAGATTGCCGCATCCGCCATTGCACAAGCGGCAATGGAACAATAGATGGTGCGGCAGCATCCATGATGGTGCGGCAGCGGCCGTCTCCCGGGTCGTTTGAACACACAGGACTAAATGCATGACCCATACGCTCGACGCAGCGAAACTGACCGACCGCGTCGCAGCGCTCGTCGAGGCGGCCAAGCGCGCCGGGGCGGACGCCGCCGACGCGGTTGCGGTGCGCGGCCGTTCGGCCGGCGTGTCGGTGCGGCTCGGCAAGGTCGAGGGCACCGAATCGTCAGAGAGCGAGGATGTCTCGCTGCGCGTCTTCGTCGGACAGCGGGTGGCGAGCGTCTCGGCCACCGCCGCCTCCGACCCGAAGGCGCTCGCCGAGCGCGCGGTCGCCATGGCGAAGGTCTCGCCCGAGGATCCCTTCCAGGGCCTCGCCGATCCGGCGCTGCTTGCCCGCAATTTGCGCGACCTCGATCTTTTCGACCCGACCGAGGTTTCGGCCGATCAGTTGAAGGAGGCAGCACTTGCCGCGGAAGCGGCGGCCCTTGCCGTGAAAGGCATCACCAATTCTTCCGGCAGCAACGCCAGCGCCGGGCTGGGGGGGCTGGTGCTCGCCACCTCGCATGGCTTCGTCGGCCAATATGTCGCCTCGCGCTTCTCGCGCTCGACCAGCGTCATCGCCGGCCAGGGCACGGCGATGGAGCGCGACTATGAATTCTCCTCCCGCCAGCATTTCGCCGATCTCGACGCGCCGGAGGAGATTGGCCGCAAGGCCGGCGAGCGTACCGTGCGCCGCCTCGGCGCCCGCAAGGCCGCGACCGGCCCGGTCGACGTGGTGTTCGATCCGCGGGTCGCGCGCGGCATTGCCGGCCACCTTGCCGGTGCCATCAACGGCGCGGCGGTTGCGCGCAAGACGAGCTTCCTGCGCGACATGATGGGTAAACAGGTGGCCTCAAGCGCCATCACTGCCACCGACGAGCCGCTGCGGCGCCGCGGGCAGGCCTCGCGCCCGTTCGACGGTGAAGGCGTCGAGGGCGAGAAGCTCTTGATGGTCGAGAAGGGCGTGCTCAATCATTGGTTCCTGTCGACGTCGGCCGCGCGCGAGCTCGGCCTGACCACCAACGGACGCGGCTCGCGCAGCGGCTCCTCCGTTTCGCCGTCCTCGACCAATTTCGCCATCGAGCCCGGCGAGCGCGCGCCGGAGGAACTGATCGCCTCGCTGAAGCGCGGCTTCTACGTCACCGAGGTGTTCGGCCAGGGCGTCGACATGGTGACCGGCGAATACAGCCGCGGCGCTTCCGGCTTCTGGATCGAGAACGGCGCGCTCGCCTATCCGGTGGCCGAGGTGACCATCGCCTCCAACTTGAAGACCATGTTCCTCAACATGGTGCCGGCAAGCGACCTCGACCGCAATTTCGGCACCGCGGCGCCGACGCTCCTGATTGAAGGGATGACCCTTGCCGGTGCTTGACCAGCTTGCCTCGAGCGAGGCGCGTGAAGATCTCGCTCTGCTGCGCCACGCCGCCCGTGAGGCGGGCGCGATCGCCATGCGCTATTTCGGCAACAACCCTCAGGTGTGGATGAAGGGCGGCACCTCGCCGGTGAGCGAGGCCGACCATGCCGCGGACGCCTATCTGCGCGAGACCTTGCTCAAGGCGCGGCCGCATTACGGCTGGCTGTCGGAGGAGACCGCCGACGATCATGCCCGGCTTTTGGCCCGCCGGACCTTTGTCGTCGACCCGATCGACGGAACGCGGGGCTTTCTCGACGGCCTGCATTCTTGGTGCGTCAGCGTCGCCGTGGTCGAGGATGGACGCTCGCTCGGTGGCGTGCTCGAATGCCCGGCCAAGCACGAGACTTATTGGGCGCTGCCGGGCGAGGGCGCTTTCCTCAATGACAAGCGCATCCACGTCCGTGCGCTGGGCGACACCGTCGATATCGGCGGGCCGAAGCCGCTGGTCGACCGCATGCCTGAGGCCTGGCAGGACCGGCTGCGGCGCGCGGCCTACATCCCCTCGCTCGCCTACCGGCTGGCGATGATCGCCAATGGCAAGCTGGATGCGACCTTCGTCAAGCCGAGCGCGCATGACTGGGACATCGCTGCCGCCGACCTGATCCTGGCCGAAGCGGGCGGCTCCCTGCTTGATCGGGGCGGAAAGCCGCCGCGTTATGCCGGCGAGGTGATCAACCACGGGGCGCTCGCCGCCGGCAGCGGCGAACTGCTCGAAGTCGTTGTCGGGGTCATCGCCGGAACTGACGAAGGGTGAGCCGGTCGCCAGTTCCAAAACCGGCTGCTTTGGTCTAGACCTGTCACAAAACTCATAAGTATGCGAAGGATCGGCATGGCCGTGAACGACGGAAAGAAACAGCTTTTGCACCTGGTGTTCGGCGGCGAGCTGAAAAAGTTGGGCGGAACCGAATTCCGGGACCTCGACGCGCTCGACATCGTCGGCATCTACCCCGACTATCACTCGGCGCACACAGCCTGGAAGGCAAAGGCGCAGGCCAGCGTTGACAATGCTCATATGCGTTATTTCGTCGTTCACCTGCACCGGTTGCTCGACCCGGAAGCGAAGGCAGCCGGTTGACAACGATGGAGCATGAGGCGGTGAAAGGGGCGACGGGGCGCTCCGCCGGGCGAGGCGGGACGCGCACGCTTTGGCGCCGCATCCGCGAGCCGCTCGCCCAGTCGCGATTCGTCAAGAATTTCATCGCCGGCCTGTTCGCCTGGTTCGTCCGCCTGATTCGCATCACCAGCCCGCTGGTCAAAGGATCGACGCAGGTCGCCGGCGGCGCCTATGCGCATCTCGAACCCGGCATCATCGCGCTTTGGCACGGCCAGCATCTCCTGACCCCTGCCTACTATCCCAAGGGCAGGCCGCTGGTCGCCATGGTCTCGCGCAGCGCCGATGCCGAGCTCAACGCGCTGATGATCGAGAAATTCGGCATCGAGGCGGTGCGCGGCTCCGGCGGCCGCGACAGTTCGAGGCATCTCGACAAAGGCGGCGCCAAGGCCTTGATCGCGCTCAAGAAATCGCTGGTCGCCGGCAAGAATGTCGCCATGATCGCCGACATTCCGCATGGCACGCCGCGCGACGCCGGGCTGGGCATCGTGCTTCTGGCGCGGCTTTCCGGCCGGCCGATCCTGCCCTCGGCGATCGCCACCAGCCGCCGCAAGGTGCTGGAAAAGAGCTGGGACAAGACCACCATCAACCTGCCGTTCGGCCGCTCCGCGGTCATCGTCGGCACGCCGGTCTTCGTGCCGGCCGACGCCGACGATGCCGAAATGGAGCGCAAGCGCCAGGAGGTCACCGCTTCCCTCAACGCCGCGACGGCCGAGGCCTATCGCCTTGTGGATGGCGCCAAATGAGCGAGCGCTGGGCGCGCACCGCCCTGACGGCCTACCGTTATGCGGGGGCCGTCGCCTATCCGCTGATCGGACCCTATGTCGCCTGGCGCGCCTCGCGCGGCAAGGAGGACCGCGTTCGCCGCCGCGAGCGTTACGGCGTCGCCGGCCGTCCGCGCCCGGAAGGCCCGGTGATCTGGATCCACGCCGCGAGCGTCGGCGAGACGATCGCCGTCGTGCCGCTGGTGGAATCGATCCTCGACTATGGCGTCAACGTCGTGCTGACGACCGGCACCGTGACCTCGGCGAAGGTTGCCGACGAGCGGCTTGGCAGCCGCATCATCCACCAATATGTCCCGCTCGACCTCAAGCCGGCGGTCAGCCGCTTCCTCGATCACTGGCGGCCTGAACTGGCGATCATCGCCGAATCGGAGATATGGCCGATGACCATCCTGGAGCTCGGCGCGCGCAACGTGCCGCAGGTCCTCGTCAACGGCCGGTTGTCGGACCGCTCGTTCCGGTCGTGGAAGAAGCGTTCCAGCGTCGCCGAGGCGCTGTTCGAGAACCTTGCCCATGTCGTTGCCCAGTCGGATGTCGACGGCGAGCGTTTCCGCGCGCTCGGCGCCCGGCCGGTCACCGTCTCCGGCAATCTCAAGGTGGACACCAATCCGCCGCCGGCCGACGAGCGGGCGCTGGCGACGCTGCAGCGCCAGATCGGCGGGCGTCCGACCTGGGCGGCGATCTCGACCCATGACGGCGAGGAGGTCGTCGCCGCGGAAGTCCACGCGACCTTGTACAAGCGCCATCACGGCCTGTTGACCATCGTCGTGCCGCGCCATCCCGACCGCGCAGACGCTTTAGCTGCGCAGATCTCCGGCATGGGGCTGACGATCGCGCGCCGCAGCAAGGGCGATCGCATTACGCCCGACACCGATATCCTGCTCGGCGACACGATCGGCGAGATGGGACTTTACCTGCGACTGACCGAGATCGCCTTCGTCGGCCGCTCGCTGACCTCCGAAGGCGGTCAGAATCCGCTGGAGCCGGCGATGCTCGACACGGCCGTGCTCGCCGGCCGCAACGTGCAGAATTTCCGCGAGGCCTATCAGCGCCTGCTCGACCGCGGCGGCGCCAAGCTGGTGCGTGATCGCGATATGCTGGCCGGCGCCGTCAATTTCCTTTTGACCAACGAAGTGGCGCGTCACGAGATGATGGCGGCGGGCGCGGCGACCGTCGACGAAATGCGCGGCGCGCTTCAGCGCACGCTGAAGTCGCTCGAACCCTACATCCAGCCGCTGGTCGTCAAGGCGCGCCTGAAAGGCGCCAACGGGCGCTGACGCATGGCCCCAAAAATCGGCATCGATTTTGGGAAAGGATCAGGCGCAAGCCCGAAGCGCGCGGAACCGGCGCGATGACC
>NZ_RZSL01000339.1:0-6830 GCF_003997355.1 Mesorhizobium sp. M1E.F.Ca.ET.041.01.1.1
CCCCTAGCGTGATCCGGGCGGATGTCACGCGGAAGGGTTGCAAACCGGCAATGAGAAAAAATCAAGTCGCCAGCCACGTCGTGCGCTTGAGGTGCCCCGCACTCTCGGGAGAGGCGAGATGGACCCCCACCTGGTTTGCATAGGAGGCGAGGACCACCGCCTGCATATTCCGTTCCTGCTGTCGCTGCGCAAAAAGGGTTTTAGGCTGACAGCCATATCGAGTGACGACGTCACCGCGTTTTCACGCCACGGAATTCCGCATCATCGCATTGAATTCGATCGATTTGCCATTGGCGGTGCGCGATTGAGCGCGTTGCGCTCGGTCCGCGGGTTGATGGCAGAGACCCGGCCGGACATCATCCAAAGCTTCGACACCAAGCCCAATTTGCTGACCCCTTTGGCAGTGCGCGGTCAGGTGCCGGTCGTCCGCACGATAAACGGGCTCGGCTGGACCTTCTCTTTGCTGGAAGCACGAGCGCGGGTCCTGCGCCTTGTCTTCTGCAGCCTGCAATGGCTCGCCTCTCTCTGGACTGCCGCGACTTTTTTCCAGAATAGGAACGATCGGGCTTTCTTCGAGCACTGGTGGCTGACCCGAAAAGGCACGGCGCGGCTGATAGCCGGTTCGAGAAACGACGTGGGCGCGTTCGCGGCGGCTAGTCATTGCGGACTTTCGGCCGACGCCACGAACCTTAGCGCGCAGCGTCTTCGAGTTCATCGAAGCAGAAGAGAATCTCTCCTGGAATCTGTCCGCTCCGCCGTTCTCACCCAGGTGAATCTCAAACAACACGCCAACCACCGACTCAGGGATAGCGGCGACCTTTTGTTGAAGGGCCATTGAGAGGGCTGAACCGATCAACTCGATCTCCGGATTGAAACGGCATGATCATTGAACTTTTCGGACCAGCGGGATCCGGTAAAACAACCTTCGCGAACGCCCTCGCCAAGCATTTGCGCGACCATGGGTACGTTGCCAAAGTCACCCTGTGCTACCTGCCCCGCGATAGAGGCGGCGGCTGGGACCGCTTCGGCATTTTCGCGGTAATCTCCCGAATATCATCCGCCATTTTCATCACAGTTCTGGCACTTCTTTCTTCATTTTGGCGAAACAGTGATATTGCATCCGCAAATAAAATTGTAAGAACAATACCACCAAAGAGCCTTATACGGCGAATTCTTATGTGGCAGTACATAGTTCGCCTGTCACGCTGCTGGACACAGGCGCAGGGATCAACAAATATAATCATATTCGACCAAGGCTTTGTGCAGGCGATCGGGTCCCTTGCAATGTTCAATGGCGCCGCAGACGACAGGTTGATCGTGCGAGCGCTCGAATCTACGCCCCGGGCTGATCTGGTGGTTGGGATGGCAGTCCCGCGCGATGTCGTGGAAGCACGGCTTCAGACAAGAATGATGCACGAACCGCCTGCGGAACGGTTCTTAGACGTAGACGTCGCTGGCAACATGCAATTTTTCGATGTCTTCGAAAAGATTGGTAATGTTCTCCGGAGCGCGCGGCGAAGCAACGTCTCGGTTGGGGCAGTCGACGAACAGTCCATCGCAAGCGGCCTTTGTCAGGTGGAACAGGAAATCCAGACGCGATTATCGCGAACCGGGGTTCCCTTCATCAACGACACGCGCGGTGGCGGGTTGGCGGCCGCAAGACAGGCGGATAACAAGGGAAGCACGGAAGACTGCTCGGAAAGTCAGTCGCTTGAACTCCATGCGGCCGACGGGGTTACTCATACCCTCTCACTCGGGGGCACCGCAGGCCGATCATCCGTTACTGTGTTCCACCGGCGTCCCCATGATGTGGGCCGGCGTCTATTGCATGCGAGCATATTCGCCCTTCTGGTCTATATCGGTGGTGCGGGCCTCACCAGCATGGCACAGCTTGGAATCGCACGGCTGGTCGGCGCGACGAGCTATGGCACCTACTCATACGCCTTGGCATGGAGCACCGTTCTCGCCACCCTCTCGACGCTCGGCTTTAACATGTCGCTGTTGCGCTTCGTGCCGGAATACAGGGCCGCTGGACGTTGGGACCTAGCGCGCGGCGTAATCATCTTCGCGCTCTCGTGGTCGCTCTCGGCCGCGATGCTGGCGGGACTGACAGGAGCCAGCCTCGTCGCCTTTTCGGGAGAGAATCACCAGGAACTTCAGAGGGCAATGCTGCTCGCCATGGCGGCGGTGCCGCTGATGACGGCCTGTACGCTTGGCGCCAGCCTAATTCGCGCCTTTGGAGGCGTGGTGTCCGCGCTTTTGCCCGAGCGTGTGGCGCGCGATGGGCTGCTGTTGGCGCTGGTGGGTGGCGCGGCGTTTTCGGGCTGGGTAACCCTGGATGCCCCTTTCGCGATGATGGCGGTAGTGACAAGCTCGGCCGTTACCGCGATGCTTGTCCTCGCCACGGCAATCAAGCTGCGGCCGACTGACCTGCAAAACGCGCGGGCGAGTTATTCCGGGCGTTTGTGGCGGTCTGTAATCCCTCCTACCGTGCTAATTACCGGGCTTGATGCCTTCGTAAGCCGAACGGGGGTCATGCTTTTGGGTTGGACGGGCCGGGTCCACGAGGCTGGCATTTTTGCCCTATGCCTGAACGTGGCGATGCTGGTCGGTCTTTCGAATGTCGCAGTAAGCACGATGTTCTCGCCGACTGCTGCGGATCTTCATGCCCGCGGGGATCACGAAGGCCTGCAGCGGCTATTCTCACGAGCAGCAGTTCTGAGTTTCAGCGGGGCACTCGCATTGGCCCTGGCGTTGCTGGTGGTCACCGAACCTCTCCTAAGCTGGTTCGGCGAGGATTTTGCTGTGGGAGCACCGATCGCACGAATCCTCATCATGGGTTATCTCTGCAATGCGGTTTGCGGACCCCAGCTAAACCTTCTGACCATGACCAAGAATGAGTGGGCCGCCGCGACGACGATGGTTGGCGGCTCCGTGACTGCCGTCGTCGCCTGTGCAGCCGGCATAGCGATGGACGGGGCGACCGGAGCGGCGGTCGGCTTCACGCTCGCACTGGTCGTCTGGAACTTGGCAATGGCCACCAACATCCGCAAGCGATTGAACATCTTGCCCGGTCTCGTCTTTGCTGCCTTAGCCTTGAGGTCGGGACAGCTCAGAGCTCGCTTGGGATAGCCGCATGTCCCAATTCGTGGGGTTCGATGCAATGATATCCACCGGTCATCAGCCCAGCTGCGTCCCGCAATGTGAGCCTGAATCTCCGGCGACCCTGGCCAGCGAAACGAAAAATGCCAACGCCACGCCTGCCGGGGAGATCGAGGTACTTAGCACCCTGCTCGCGGCGCTGACCGCATTGGAGCGAAGCAACGTCGAATGCTGCTATTGGAGGAGCAGCAGGCGCCTTCCAGCTGTCCTGCTGGGTGAATCGGACCTTGATCTACTTGTTGCGAAGTCTGATCAACATCGGGCCGCCCAGGCCTTGCTCGGCTCCGGACTCAAGCGCTTCGAACCCTCCAATTGCCACGGCCATCCTGCAGTCCAGAGCTTTCTTGGCTACGACGAGCCGAGCGGGCGCATCGTCCATCTCCATCTTCACTTCCGCTTAGTTGTCGGCGAACCGATCTTGAGGAACTATCAGCCTCCTTGGGAACGCCTATTTCTGGCCTCGGCGATCCGACACCCCACACTGCCTCTCCGGATGCTCGATCCGGCAAGCGAGGCATTGCTGCTTGTGGTGCGAGCCAGCCTCGAGCTGCGGCGTCGAGATCCCATCGTGTTTCGCCACTGGCAAAGGTTACAGGAGAACTTCGAACTGGACCGGCTGCATGTGGCGTTACGGGTCGACCGGCACAGTTTCCGTGGTCTCGCGGCAAAGCTTGTGAATAAGGACCTCGCGGAAGCCATTGCCAAGGAATTGTTCGAAACGCAGACCTTCATGGCCCGGCGTCGCCTTCACGCCCGGATTCGCAAAGAACTGGCGGCGTACCGAACCTACAATGGCCTAGAAGCCGTTCTGCGCGGTATCGGCCGGGTAATCTTGTGGACCGCCGGAAGTCTGAACAAGCAGTTCCTGCATGTGCCCCGCCCCTGGAGCCGCCGTACGCCCGGCAGCGGCATGGTGGTAGCCGTAGTCGGGATCGACGGTAGCGGCAAGACCACGCTTGTGACAGCGATCCGCCAGTGGCTGGAGTCGGAAGTTGACGTGCTCCCGATATATTTCGGCACCGGGGGTGGTAGGCCATCGCTGCTGTTGCTGCCGTTCAAGTTGCTGGTACCGATCGTCACCCGGGCGCTTGGAACCAAGCCCGCCGGCAGCTCGCATGGCACCGTGACCGACAGTTCGCCGGGCCCCCTCTACAGTATTCTGCTTGCCGTATGGGCAAGCGTCCTCTCTGTAGAGAAGCGGATGAAGCTGGTGGCCGCGCGCCGCGGTGCGGATCGTGGAATGGTCGTCGTTGCCGATAGGTTCCCTCAAGACCAGATCATAGACTTCAACGATGCTCCGCTGCTGCCCCGATTGGCCAAAGTCCCAGCCTGGCTTCGGCGTTTCGAGGCCAGCTCTTATGCGCTTGCCCGTCGTCTGCCGCCGGATCTCGTCATCAAACTGCAGGCCACCCCCGAAGTCATCATGAAGCGCGAGCCGGACATGGATCCGCTGGTCGTTCGAAGGCGAGTGCCGGCCCTGCAGCAACTGACCTTCGGAGGCACTGTGGTGGTGAACCTCGATGCCGGGGAACCGTTGGCCGACGTTATCGGTTCAGCCAAGGCCGCGATCTGGCAGATGCTTTGAGTACGTACGAGATCAGCTCGGGGTGGTCATGGAATAACGAGATAGCGCAACGGCAGGCTAACTGCCCAGTGCCGGAGTACATCGGCGAAAAGACTTGCAATCGTGTTCCGCAAAGGGCTCTGCCTCTTCCTAAGAGGGCGCCTGCCTCGCGCGACGACGCCCATTCGCAGGCTATCGGTATAGCCAATTTTGACGAAGGGGACGGCCTTCAGAAAGTAGATCATTTCCAACACCTTGGATTCGGGCGCGCTATTTGAGTTCGTAAGTGCTGGCAACGGCCATTTTCGGCCCGAACCTTGCGCAAGTCGTTGAACCTCCTCAGAGTGCAAGAATTCTCGACCGCACCATTTTCCCCCCAAAAAGATATTTCTTGAATGAGCCCGTGGATCGAAGCGGCTCGGCGCGTCCGTCTCTGTCTCTGAGGACCAAAACAGATGCGGTGGCAGGTTCTGAGGGCCGCACCGCCGCTTCGAGTTTTCCAAACAGGCAGTTCGGCAAACCCCGGCCTATCCCGTCCAGCCAAGCCCGGCCGAGATGCAATTGATCGACACGAGCAGAGCGTCGGTCGCCCGCTTTTGGTCCGCCGTGTTTGCCCGAACTTCACGCAGCAGATCGACCTGGAGCAGGTGAATGTCATCCATCTGCCGGCGCAGATTGTCGAACCGCCGCTTGAACATCGGAAAGCGCGCGGAAAGATCGCCTCCCGTGAGGTCACCGATCAGGCGTCGCGTCAGCTCGTATTCGGCGGCGATCCGGGCGTGGATTCTTGCTGCCGCATCGCTATCGGACACCAGGCCGGCGTAGAGCCGCGCGATCTCCATGTCGGACTGGTAAAGCGTCTTCTCGGCCTCGTCGACGATCAGGCGGAAGAAGCGCGAGTGCTCGAACATGCGGGCCAGAAGGTCGCGCCCGGCTTCGCCGCGCACTGTAACGAAAGAACTCAGCGCGCTGCCGATGCCATACCAGCCGGTCAACAGATGGCGGTTCTGGCTCCAGGCGAACACCCATGGAATGGCGCGCAGGTCGGCAATGCCGCTGGCGCCGAAACGGCGATCCGGCCGCGAGCCCATTTTCAGGAGCGCCAGTTCCGCGACCGGGCTCGCCTGGTTGAAATAGTGGAGGAAGCCGGGCTCGGCCATCAACCCGGCATAGGATGCCTGGGACATGCCTGCCAGCGCTTCCAACGCTTCATCGAACTCCGGCGTTTCCGGCCCGACATCACCGGGCGACCCGGCACCGTGGGCGAGCACGCCAGCGGCGAGAACCTCGAGCTGGTTGAGACCGGTTCCGCGATTGGCGAATTTCGAAGATACGACTTCTCCCTGTTCAGTCACCCGCATCCTGCCAGCGACAGTGCCCGCCGGCTGCGCCGCGATCGCCCGGCCGGTCGGCGCGCCGCCACGGCTGACAGAACCGCCGCGACCGTGAAAGAAACTGATCCTGACCTTGTGCTTGCGCCCGATCGCTGCGAGGCGCTTTTGCGCTTTTACCAGTTCCCAATTGGAAGCCAGGAAACCGCCATCCTTGTTGGAATCCGAATAGCCGAGCATGATTTCCTGGCGCGCGCCGAAATCCCGCACCGTCCGCCGCACCAGCGAGACGCCGAGCAATCCGTTCAGGATGGCAGGGGCGGCCTGCAGATCGGCGATGGTCTCGAACAACGGCACGATCCGCAGCCTGATCGTGCCGCCGCCATCGGGCGCGGTCGAGAGTCCGCAATATTGCGCCAGCAGATAGACCGCGAGCAGATCGTCGGCCAAGCGGGTCATGCTGAGCACGAACGAGCCGACAGCGTCGGCATCCGAGCCCGAGATGTGCTTGGCGATGACGGAGAATGTCGAAAGCAGTTCACGGGCTTCAGGCGAGAGTTGGCCTCTGTCGATCTCCAGCCGCTCGCCTTGGCTGAGGCCTGCGCGAATGCGCGCCGACCATTGCGGCGTGCCTGCCGCGACCGGATCGGCGGGATTTGCCAGCGCAAACAGCTCGGCCAGCACCCGGTTGACGACCGTGGAGTTCTGCCGGATGTCGAGCGAGACCGTGCGGAAGCCGAAGCTTCCGACCTGCCAAAGCAGGGGCTGGACGA
>NZ_RZSL01000033.1:0-22629 GCF_003997355.1 Mesorhizobium sp. M1E.F.Ca.ET.041.01.1.1
CAGTATGAGTTTCTAATGTGCCGACTGTCAATTCACCCGTAGCCGCTGCCTTACATTCAATGTGAAGGCCGCAAGGGCAAAGAGCAACATGATCAGCAATCCGTTAATGCGCCGCTGGCCGGCGGGCAGGAGGGCGCGCCCAGAAACCGGCACATGCGCATCGATGGCGCCGCGCGCGTCGACAGCCAAAGCATCGACGATACGCCCGCGCGAATCGACAATGGCGGAGATGCCGTTGTTGGCCGCACGCAACAAAGGCAATCCGTTCTCCACCGCACGGACCTGCGCCTGCCTGAAGTGCTGGTACGGACCTGGCGTGTCGCCAAACCAGGCGTCGTTGGTCACATTCACAATAAGTTCGGATGATGCAGCATCAGCCGCCACAAGATCGGGAAAAATGACCTCGTAGCAGATAAACGGAACCGCCCGCAGGCCATTCGGCACCGCGATCGAATGCCGCTCGTTGCCGGCGGCGAAATTCATCGGCCCGGCGACGAGCTGGCCGATGCCGAAACGCTCGAACAGGCCCTCAAAGGGCAGATACTCCCCGAACGGCACCAGATGCACCTTGTCGACGGCATCGACGATCTCGCCCTTGTCGTTGATCGCCACCACGGAATTGTAATAACGGCTGCTGCCGGCACTCCCCGAGCCGCCCTCCTCGCGCACGACGCCGGCGATCAGCATCTGGCCATCGCTCAGCATGTCGCCCAGTGCCGTCAGCGCGTCGGGACGCTCGGTGAACAGGAACGGCACGGATGTTTCCGGCCACAGGATCAGTTGCGGCCTGGCATGGCCCTGATCCGGCGCCTTTGCCGATATCCCCATCAGCGTGGCGAAGATGCGGTCGCGCACCGAGGCGTTCCATTTCTCGCTGAGATCGACGGCGGGCTGGACGATGCGGACGTCGATCGAGCGGGTTGCCGGCTCGGCCGGGACGGCAAGCCTGAAATAGCCGAAGCCGACATGCGCGGCGACAAGGGTGACGAACAGGGCAAGGCCCAGCCTCAGGTGCCGACGCGCGGCGACAAGAGCGGGAAGCGAAAAGACGAAGACGGCAAGCGCGTTCATACCGATCATGCCGGTCACCGACACGCTCTGCATCAGGAGCGGCACCGGCATCGCGGCGTAGCCGACGGCATTCCACGGAAAGCCGGTGAAGAGGAAGTCACGCAGCCACTCGGCGAGGCCGAAGCCGAAGGCGAGCGCCGCTATGCGGCCGATATCGCTGCTCCAGAAAAGCCGAGCCACGACCGCCGCGAAGCCGTAGAAAAAGGCGAGCGCGAAGGGGATGCCGACCACGGCGAAGGGCAAGGCCCAGGCGAAGCTGTCGGCCTCGACGAGAAGCGCCTGGCCGATCCACCACAGGCCGGCGAGGAAATAGCCGAAACCGAACCACCAGCCGATGGCGAAAGCCGGCCGAAGGCGGCGCAGCCAACCGTCTGAGGCTTCACCCGTTGAGCCGTCGAGCAGCCAGACAAGCACCGGAAACGAGACGAAGCAGACAGCGAAGAAATCGTAGGGCGCCTGGGCGAGCACCGCGAGCGCTCCGGCGGCAAACGCCACCAGCGCCCGCCGCCACCCCCACAGCAGAATTATCCGGCCGGCAAAGCGCTGCATATAGCTTCCCAAGTCGCGCGAATCAGGCAGCCTGAGATTTAACAGGCCGCGCCGCGTGATCCAAACACGGATGAGCGCAGCCTAATTCACGGTCGCGCGAGAGCGCGGCCGCTCTCGCTTTTTGACCAGCCGCATTTCTGCAACGCCACGCGATTCCGCTTGGCTGCAAAATCCTCAACGATGCCAGCCATCGATCCGCAGGCCGCTCAGCTGCTCGGCCTCTTCCTTCGAGACCACGCGGATGGTCTGGGTGAATGTCCATACGTGGCCTTCGGGATCGCAAGCCCGGTATTGCCTTTCGCCGTAGAAATGATCGACGGCTCCTCAATGATTTCGGCCCCCGCCATGCGCGCTTTTTCGCAATGAGCGTCGAGGCCTTCCCGCAGACGGATGTAAACCGACTGGGTGTTCTTGCCGCCGACCGAGGCCGGGCTGGCAATATGCTCGGCCCATTCGGAATCGACGATGATGTAGCCCTCGCCGAACCGCATTTCGGCATGCACGAGCCGCCCGTCGGCATCGCTCACCACCATGCTGGGCTCGAAACCGAAGGCTGCCTGAAGCCACGCCAGAGCCGCGCGCGGATCGCGATAGAAGACGCCGGAGCCCAGGACTGCGTGCTTGAACGGGTCGTCGACCGGCATGGCCCTAAGATGTCAGGCCTGCTCGGTGCGTGCCGCGCGGCGGCGCTGCCGTTCGCCCTTCGGGCTCTGCACGATGCGCACCCGCTTGACGCGGCGCGGGTCGGCGTCGAGCACGTGGAATTCGAAGCCCGGTATGGCCTGCACCACCTCGCCCCGGGCCGGGACCCGGCCAAGCGTGTTGAAGATCATGCCGCCGATGGTGTCGACATATTCGCCATGCTCGCCGGCGGCGAAATCCTCGCCGATCATCTTGGCGACCTCGTCGATCTCGGCCTTGCCGTCGACAACGAATACGCCGTCGCCGGCCTGGGTGATCATCGGCTCGTCGTCGTCGTGCTCGTCCTCGATGTCGCCGACCACCATCTCGACGATGTCCTCCAGCGAGGCGAGGCCGTCGGTGCCGCCATATTCGTCGATGACGAGCGCCATCTGGGTGCGGGTCGTCTGCATGCGCCCCATGAGGTCGGAGGCAAGCATGGAGGGCGGCACGAACAGCACAGGGCGGATCAGGTCGAGATCGCCGATGGTGCGCGCGAGATCGACCTGGGCGAGATCGAGAACGGTCGGCGTCGGGGTCTTCCTGTTCGCGCGGCCCTTCTTGACGCGGGCGACCTTGGTGATGTGGGCAAGAACGTCGCGGATGTGGACCATGCCGCGCGGATCGTCGAGCGTTTCGGAATAGACCGGCATGCGGGAATGGCCGGACTGCTCGAAAAGGCCAAGCAGATCGCCGAGCGACGTGGTGATCTCGACCGCTTCGATATCGGCGCGCGGCACCATCACATCCTCGACGCGCACCTCGCGCAGCCGCAGGATGTTGTTGAGCATGGCGCGCTCGCCGGGCGAAAAGGATTCGGCATCGCTCGCCGTCTCGGCCAGCGCGCCGGCGATCTCCTCGCGCAGGTTGGTGCCGTTGCGGTGCCGGAACAGGCCAAGCACGCGATCGAAGAGCGAAGGACCGGCATGCGAGGGCTCAGCGGCCGCGCTGCCGGTCGGAATACTCGGACTGGAGCCGTCTTCCGTCTTTTCGGAAGGCTTGGCCGCACTGCCAGCTTCCGGACGGGCGGCAGTTTCTGGTTTGTCGTTCATCGCCATCGGGTCAATTGGTCTTTTTTGTTACGCGTAGGGATCGGGAATGGCAAGCCTCGCAAGCGCCGCGCGCTCGATTGCTTCCATCTCCTCGGCCTCGGCGTCGGTCTCGTGATCATAGCCCAGAAGATGCAGCAGGCCATGGATGACGAGATGGGTGATATGGTTCGCCAGCGGCTTGTCTTCCAGGGTGGCCTCACGCGCGACCGTCTCGGAGGCCAGCACGATGTCGCCCAGCATCGGCGGCAGCTTGCCTCCTTTCGGGAAGGAAAAAGCCGGAAAAGACAAGACGTTGGTCGGTTTGTCCTTGCCGCGCCATTCGGCGTTGAGGGTCTGGATATGGGCATCGTCGGAAAAAACGATGCTGAGCTCCGAGGCGCCGTTCGAGCCGGCCTCGGCAAGGGCGGCGGCGGCCGCTCGATCTACCAGTCGTGCCAACTCCGCTTCCTCGGGCCAGTCGCCGGCCTCGATGAAAATATCGATGTCGAGCGGCGTCTCGCCGCTGGATCCCGGATTTTCAGCCATGGGGCTTTATTTCTTGTCTGAGCATGATCTTTCCCGAAAACCGCACACACTTTTCGGGATCATGCTCTAGTTCTCGGCGCCCAAGCCTCTCGCCAGCTTGCCGTCGCGATCATAGGCCTTGACGATCTCGGCGACCAGCGGATGCCTCACCACGTCGCCCTCGTTGAAGCGGACCGTGACGATGCCCGGCACGCCGTCGAGGATGCGCAGCGCCTCGACCAGGCCCGACTTGGTGTTGGGCGGCAGGTCGATCTGGGTCGGATCGCCGGTGACGATCATGCGCGAGTTCTCGCCGAGACGGGTCAGGAACATCTTCATCTGCATCGGCGTGGTGTTCTGCGCTTCGTCGAGGATCACCGCCGCATGCGCCAGCGTGCGGCCGCGCATGAAGGCCAGGGGCGCGATCTCGATGACCTCGGCGGCGATCGCCCGCTCGACCTTGTCGGCCGGCATCATGTCGTAGAGCGCATCATAGAGGGGCCGCAGATACGGATCGACCTTCTCCTTCATGTCGCCGGGCAGGAAGCCCAGCCGCTCGCCGGCTTCGACCGCAGGGCGCGAGAGCACGATGCGCTCGACCATGCCGCGCTCGAGCAGCATCGCCGCGTGCGCCACCGCCAGATAGGTCTTGCCGGTGCCGGCCGGGCCGATGCCGAAGACCATTTCGGAGCGCTCCAGCGCCCGCATATAGGCGTCCTGGTTGAGCGAGCGGGCATAGATCGTGCGCTTGCGTGTCGCGATCTGGGCGGCCGAGACCTTGCCCTTGCGCTCCATGGTCGGCAGCGTCAGCTGGTCGTCGGCGGCGATCGCCATGCGCACGGCGCCGTCGACGTCGGACTGGCCGATGTCGACGCCCTTCTGCAGGATGCCGTAGAGCGTATCCAGCGCGCGGCGCGCCTGCTCGGCGGCGGAAGCCGAGCCCTTGATCGCAAGTTGGTTGCCGCGCGAGCGGATGTCGACACCGAGCTTCTGCTCGAGCCGGGCCAGGTTCTCGTCGAACTGGCCGTAGAGGGCGCTGGCAAGCTTGTTGTTGTCGAAGGTCAGTACGATGTGCGCCATGTCGGAGGCCCCGGATGCCTGGTTCTGGGGCGGGTTCTTCAGTTCAGCAGCGCTCAACCGTCTCTCCTCATCTGCCGAGGCTTGTGGCTATGCATGCCGTTGTCCCAAAACCGCGAGCACTTTTGGGCGACATGCATCAGGCCAACTCGGCGAACAGGCTGTTTTGACCTGTCTTCGTGATTCGCACGTCAATAATGTCACCGATTCCGCCGGCCTTGTCGTCAACAATAACAGGCTGCAGCCATGGCGAGCGGCCGACTTTCTGACCGGGCCGACGACCCGGCTTCTCGATCAGCGTGCCGACGGTGCGGCCGACCAGGCCGGCGATGAAACTCTGCTGCTGCTCGTTGATCAACGACTGCAGGCGCTGCAGCCGCTCATCCTTCACCGCTTCGGGCACATGATCGTCCATCTCGGCGCCCGGCGTGCCGGGACGCGGCGAATATTTGAACGTGAAGGCCGAAGCGTAATTCACCTCTCGCACCAGCTCGAGCGTCGCCTCGAAATCCTCGTCCGTCTCGCCGGGGAAGCCGACGATGAAGTCGCCCGACATGGCGATATCGCCGCGCGCCGCGCGGATGCGCTCGATGAGTGCCAGATAGTCGCGTGCCGTATGCCTGCGATTCATCGCCTTGAGTATCCGGTCGGAACCAGACTGCACCGGTAAATGCAGATAGGGCATCAGGGCGGGCAGGTCACGGTGCGCGGCGATCAATTCGTCATCCATGTCGCGCGGATGGCTGGTGGTGTAGCGCAGCCGCGCCAGGCCGGGGATTTCCGCCAGGCGGAAGAGCAGCCGGCCAAGACCCCATTCCTCGCCGTTTTCGCCCTCGCCGTGCCAGGCGTTGACGTTCTGGCCGAGCAGCGTCACCTCGCGTACGCCGGCCTCGGCCAGGCGCCTTGCCTCGGCGACGATCTGCGCCACCGGCCGCGAGACTTCCGAGCCACGCGTATAGGGCACCACGCAGAAGGTGCAGAACTTGTCGCAGCCTTCCTGCACGGTGAGGAAGGCCGTGACGCCGCGCTTTGCCACTTCGGCGCGCCTCGGCTGCGGCAGATGCTCGAACTTGTCCTCGACCGCGTAGTCGGTCTCGACGATCTTTCCGCCGCCGCGGACCCTTGCCAGAACGTCGGGCAGCCGGTGATAGGTTTGCGGGCCGATGACGAGGTCGACCGCGGGCGCGCGGCGGATGATCTCGGCGCCTTCGGCCTGCGCCACGCAGCCGGCGACGCCGATCAGCAATTCGCGGCCGGCCTCGGCGCGCTCGGCCTTCATGTCGCGGATGCGGCCAAGCTCGGAATAGACCTTTTCCGCCGCCTTCTCGCGAATATGGCAGGTGTTGAGCAGCACCAGATCGGCATCCTCGACGGCATCGGTCGCGACATAGCCGTCGGCGGCCAGCGCATCGGTCATGCGCTGGGAATCGTAGACATTCATCTGGCAGCCATAAGTCTTGACGAAGACCTTCTTCGCCGCCCTGACAGGCGCCGGCTCGCGTTCAGGCGCCGTGCCGATGTCGTGACTTTCGATCGTGTTCAATTCCATCGGCCGGCTTCTAACGCCTTTCCGTGACAAAAAACAGACGATTCTGGTGGGTTATGGCGCCGCGCGTTCGGTTTTTGGGTCAGCCGCTAGCGGCTGGGACGTGGGTCGGCGAGCGCGGCCTGCATCATCTCGCGCACCTTCGCTTCCATCAATCTTGCCGTTTCCTTGCGGCTCGAGCCTTTGGCGAACGGCACCGGTTCGCCAAGATGCACCTCGGCATCGACAGCGCCTTCGGCAAGCAGGACCTTCAGATGCGGCATCAGGTCCTGATCGCCGATCCAGGAGGCCATCGGCCGGTGGCGGCGGCCCATCGGCACCCCATGCACCCGCGTATAGGCGATCGCCACCGGCTGGATGAAGACATGGTCCGCGGCCCCTTCCGAGATCGCCATCGAGGCAGCGCCGAACAAGGTGCTCTTGAACGGCAGCACCAGATTGCCGTCGCCGGTCGAGCCCTCGGCAAACAGCACCATGGCGTCGCCCTTGGCCATGCGCCTGGCGATCTCGCTCGCCTGGTCGCCGGAGCTGCGCTTGCGTTCGCGCTCGATGAAGACGGTGCGCTGCAGCTTGGACAGCATGCCGATCATCGGCCAGCCTTTCATGTCCGCCCTGGCGATGAACTTCACATCGACAAACGAGCCGAGCACCATGATGTCGGTCCAGGAGATGTGATTGGCCGCGATGAGCAAGGGGCGCTCCTTCGACAGCGCGCCCTTCACGTGCACGCGCATGCCGAGCGCCTTGAGGATCATGCCGTGCCAGATCTTCAGGACGACCGTTTCCGGCCAGAGCCCGGTCTTCATCGACAGGAGCTGCAGCGGCACCATCACCAGCGTGCCGGCGGCGACGAGGCCGAACGCCATGAAAATCCGCAATTTCCTGATCATTTCGCTCCGGCCCTATCGCGCCGCTTGGCTAGCGAAGATCGCGGCGCATGACAAGCGCGCCGGTTGGGCCGTGCTCGGTCGACCGATAGTAGTTCGGGCGCTGGCCGACCTGGCGGAAGCCGAGCCTGCGGTAGAGCGCGATCGCCGGCGCATTGGTCTCGTCGACCTCGAGGAAGAGCGCCTCGGCGCGCTGCGCGTGCAGTTCGCGCAGTACCGCGTCCATCAATTGCCAGCCGAGCCCCTGGCGGCGATGCGCGCGGGCGACGGCGACCGTCAGGATCTCGCCCTCGCCCGCCGCGAGCCGCGCCAGCACGAACCCGACCGGAGGTTTTGCCCCCTGCCCGGTCTCGCGCGCTGCGAAACCGAACACGGTGTCCTGTTCGAGGAGCGCCGCGAATTCGCCATCGGTCCAGGGGCGGACGAAATCCTCGCGATGCAGCACCGAGACGGCGGCGCTGTCGGCGACCGTCAGCGGCTCCAGCGCATAGTCCCTGCGGCGCGGCTGAAAGAAAGGGATGCGCATCAGGACTGTTTTCCCCGTGGATTCCGTTTTTGGGGATCATGGTGCTGTCTTGGCAATATGAACCCGGCCTGCGGCTTGGCGTCGGCGCCGCGCAGATAGAGCGGCTTCGGCTTTTCGCCTGGCCCCTTGGCGGCGGCCAGCCGGGCATAGGTCGCGATCTCGGCCGTGGCGGCGACGGGCCCGATGTCGAAGGTACCCTCGGCGGCCGCAGCGATCTGCGGCGCGGCGGTGCCGGCGAGGACCGCGGTCGCGTCGACCGCCATTGCGGTCGCTTCGGAAAGCGTGGCCACCGCAGGACCGTAAGTCAAGACTAACGCTTTGTCGAAAAGAGCCGCATGGAGCTCCTCTCGGCCGGCATCGAGCGCGGCAAGCACAGCGCGGCCGGGAAAGGTATTTGCGGCCTCCGCCGCCAGCGCTTCGAGGGTCGTCACGCCGATGGCCGGGATTTTCAACGCCAAAGCCAGGCCGCGCGCGGTCGAGACGCCGACGCGCAGGCCGGTGAAGGAACCGGGCCCGATCGAGACGGCGACGGCATCCAGGTCTTGATAGCCGATCCCACCGGCTTTCAAGGCGGCCTCGATGGCGGCCATCAAATGCTCGGCGTGCCCCTTGCCGAGGTCGAGCACATGGCGGCCAAGCTCGATACCCGCGCCCGCATCATAGACGCAGGCGGCGCAGAGATTGGCGGCGCAGTCGATGGCGAGCAGCTTCATGTTGGCAGCTTCATATGGCCGGTTAACGAACGCTTTCCCTCTGCCCGGCATGGCCCGCCGCCGCAAGGGCCAGGCCGCATAAATGTTAAGCGGCTTTGCTTCCAACCAATACAGAGGCGAAGCCGGCCATCAGGCCGCGGTCGCGATGCGCAGCATGTGGTTGTCCCAGACATAGTCAGGCTCGGAGCGCGCGGCACCAGCACCGCCAACGATCTCGCCGGCGCCCGTCGTCGCCATGAAGCTGGCACCGTCGGGGGCCAGGCCGCAAACCTCGACAAGCGATTTGGTCGCGACAATCCGCCCGCTGGCGGCGTCGATGACGGCGAGCGAATTGCCCTCCGGCGAGGTGACGGCGAGCGTGCCGGCGGCGGGATTGGCGGCGACCGAACCGATATAGTTGCGGAAGCCGGAGAGCACGTCCTGCGGCATCTCCAGCAGTTCGAGTTCCTTGCCGCGTGCGGCGCGCCCGACCAGCGCGGGGCGATCGGTCGCCGGTCCGCGATACTGGCAGCCGAACCAGACGGTGCCCGCCTGGTCGCGGTCCATGTGGCGGATCGAGAGCTGGTGCAGCGCTGGCGGGAGCTCATGCTTTTCGATCAGGTCGCCTGTGATGCGGTCGACCAGCGTGTAAGACGGCTTCATCGTTGCGACGTTTAGCTCTGCGCGGCCGAAATCCGGATGCGTTTCGATTCCGCCATTGGCAATGGCGAGCGTTCGGCCGTCGCCGAGCAGCAGCAATTCGTGCGGCCCCATGCCGTAGGTCGGGAATTCGCCGACGCGGCTGAACTTCGCCTTCGCGTCATAAACGCCGACGACACCGGCGGCGTTGTCAAAGTCGTTTTCGGTGGCATAGAGCAGCGCGCCGTCGGGCGAGAACACGCCATGGCCGAAGAAATGCCGCCCGGCGACGCTGGCGATGGTCAATGGCGGCTCGCGGCCGGCATGGTCGAAGACGACCGCGAAGGTGCCGGGCTGGCGGGCAAAGACGACCGAGCGTTTCGATACCGGATCGAAGGTGACGTCGTGGCCACGGTCGGGCAGATCGACGGTGTGCAGGATCTTGCCGGCCTCGGAGAGCACGGCGGCGCCGAAGCTGCCGTCGCGCTTGACGAAGGCCGTTGCAAAGACGGCGTCAGCAGCAAGCGTTTCCGCCCAGGCGCGCGGCGCCATGGCGGCGGCGAACCCTGCTCCGGCAGCGCGCAGGAAATCGCGGCGATCGATGAGCGAGGTCCTCAAAGCATCAATCCCCGTCGAGCGACGAAAAGCCGGCGGTGAGGCCGAACTCGGCGGTCATCCTGGTGCCGATCAACGTCGAAAGACTGGAGGTGATCAGCGCGAAGTGCTCGAGCTTGCCGCGCAGCGCCGGATCGGCAAGCGCCTTGTCGATCGGTCCGTTGACGGACTTCGCCGTCGCTACGCCGTTGGCGAGCTGGATGTGGATGGATTCGGCCATCCATTGTGCATCGCCGGGCAGCGCGTCGCCGAGTTTCGAGGCCTGGAACAACCGGTCGATGCCGGACAGATTTCCGGCCAGCGAAGTCGCCGTGTTCTGCGAGCGCCAGTAGATCGCCTGCTTCGGCTTGTCGGCGTCCGGCTTCGCGCCGAGGAAGCCCTTGAGGCGAACATCGCGAACCATGTCCAGCTCGTTGATGAAGACGCCGACCAGTTCCGTCACCGCTTCCGTGCCGTCGCGGTAGAGCGGGTTCTTCGGCCCGGGATTGGCCCACAGCGAAGCAAAGCCGTCGGGCTTGTTCCAGGCGTCGCGAACCTCTCCGGCGATCATTTCGATGTTGCCGGCAACCGCCGCGCCGTAGGCGCAGCGATAGGGATCATCTTTCTTGGCAAGCGTCTCGGCGCCATCGCCGAAAAGCAAATATTCAAGCGCGCCGAGCCCCTGCATGGCGACGCTCTTTCCCGCCAGTTGCGGCGGATCGGTGGCGGAAGGATCCTTGGCGGCGAGCGTCGCCTGCACCTGTCTCAAACCGATGCTCTTGCGGTCCGGCCAATAGAGCATGCGCTCCAGCCTGTTGTTCTCCTTGACCGGCCCGAAGGCGATGATCTCGGCCACCGACCAGGCCTCGACCGTGGCGGAAAAATCCGAGCGCGCCGCTTCGAGATTTTGCCCGGAAGGTGCCGCGCAAAGCTGGTGCATCGTCTTGGTCAGGCTCGTCGCACGGTCATCGAGGCTGGCATAGGCCGGGCGGACAAAGCCGTCGATCGCCCGCCCGATGACATCGGAGGCTTTGACCGCCGCCGAGGCCGGCGCGGCCAGCAACAGGGGAAGAGCAAGCGCGGCGGCCAGGCGTTTCAACATCAGAGCGACTCCAGGAATTTGATCAGCGCATCGCGGTCGGCCGCCGCGGCGGCGGCAAAGCGGTCGCGTGCCTTTTTGCCCTCGCCGCCGTGCCAGAGGATCGCCTCCTCAAGCGTGCGGGCGCGCCCATCATGCAGATAGAACGTATTGCCGTTGACCGTCGCGGTCAGGCCGATGCCCCAAAGCGGCGGCGTGCGCCATTCGCTGCCGCTCGCTTCCCCCACCCGCTGCCCGTCGGCCAGACCCTCACCCATGTCGTGCAGCAGGAAGTCGGAATAGGGCCAGATCAGCTGGAAGGCCTGCGCCTTGTTGGGCGTGCCGCGCAGGGTGACGAATTTCGGCGTGTGGCAGGAAATGCAGCCCATTTCGTAGAACTGCTTCTTGCCGGCAAGAACTTGCCGTGTGCCGATATCGCGGCGCGCCGGCACGGCCAGGTTCTGCGAATAGAAGGCGACGAGGTCCATGACCGGCGGCGGTGCCTCCGCAACACCCAGGCGCTCCTGCACGCCGTTCGGCATGGCGAGGCAATGCTTCTGCGTCGCGGTGCAGTCGCCCCAGGGCTTCGGCACCTCCGGCGTCGAGATGCCGATGTCGCCGGCAAAGGCGTCGGCGGCCTGCTCGCGGATCGATGCGGCCTGCGCCTTCCAGCCGAAGCGGCCAAGTGTCGCTTTGCCGCCTGGCGTGTCGCGCACGATGTTGGGCCGGCCGGAGATGCCGTCGCCGTCGCGGTCGTCCGGATCGGCATGGGCGAGGATATCGGCCGGCGCAATCTGCTCGATCAGGCCGAGGCCGATCATCGGTGGTGTCAGGCGCGGCGAGAGCGTGGTGCCTGGATCGAGCGGGCCATAGGCGAGGTCTGCGATCGAATAGCTGGGCTTGCGCAGCGAAACGACCGTGCCGTCGGCAAGCGTTACTTTCTGTTCCTGATATTCGACCCGCATGCGGCCCTCGCCCTTGAGGCCGGGAACCGCGAGATCCTGCAGTTGCGAGCCGTAAACCGGATCGGGGAAGTTCAGCGCCCTGTGGTCGGCAAGCGCTGCCTTCTCCTCCGCGTTGCTTGCGTCGCGCGCCAGCCGCAGGAACATCGAGGTGGAACCAACGCTGCCCTCGGGCGGACGGCCGCGGCCATCCTTCAGATGGCAGTTCTGGCAGGCGCGTTCGTTGAACAGCGGGCCGAGCCCGTCAGAGGCCTGCGTCGACGAAGGCGACGATACCCAGTTCTTGCGGAAAAGCGCGTTGCCGAGCTTGAAGGTCGCCTCTTCCTCGAAGGTGATGTTGGCGGAGGATTGCGAGAAGGCGTCCCGGTTGACGTCCTTGCGCGACGTACCTGCGCCGCCCTGCATCAGCTCGAACTGCTCGGGCTTGGAAAAATCAGTGGCCGGTCGGGTGACGGCCAGAACCCGCGCCTGATCCTTCGGCGTCAGGTCGGTTCGGCTGGAGGCAATGCCCGCTGGTTGCGACTCGCCAGCCATGGCCGAGGCGGACAGCGCGATCGCAAGCAAAAGCAAGGCCCCGCGACAATTGCTGTATCGCGGATTTCTCGGGAGCGGCAGGCCATCGATTCCGGCCCGCAGCGCGCGGCGCAAAAGCTTTACGGGGCGCCGCATTCCCGCATGTCCTTACTCCGCCTCGTTGGCCGGGTCGGCGTTGAGCTGGCCGTATTTTTCCTCGCCGATCGAGGCGAGCAGATCGAGCTGCGTCTCCAGGAAGTCGATGTGGCTTTCCTCGTCGGCAAGCAGGTCCTCGAACAGTTTCATCGACACGTAGTCGCCCTCGTCCTGACAGATCTCGCGCGAGCGCTTGTAGGAGGTGCGCGCGTCATATTCGCCGGCGAGATCGGATTCGAGCACTTCCTTCACGTTCTGGCCGATGCGCAGCGGCGCTACGGACTGCAGGTTCGGATGCCCTTCGAGGAAGATGATGCGGGCCACCAGCCGGTCGGCATGATGCATTTCCTCGATCGATTCCGCCCGCTCCTTCTTTGCCAGCCTGGTGTATCCCCAATCCTCGAGCAGACGATAGTGGACCCAGTACTGATTGACGGCCCCGAGTTCCAGAAACAGGGCTTCGTTAAGCCGCTCGATGATCTGCGGTTCGCCTTTCATGGAATCTGCTCCCGTATTGGACGCGCAAGCCTCTCACGCGGTCCAGGTGTGAAACGATGTCCACGCCGCTCCCCTCTGAACGGGCGTGGTAGTTCTCGGTGACCCGAATGATCGTTTCCACCACATTTGGGAAGCAGCCGCAACAGCGGCCGCGCTTGCCCACGGCATGATAGACCTTCGCCGGCACAATAAGCTGCCAGGGATCTTCATCCAGCAGACCGACGATCGTCTGCTCGATCTCCTTTTCGGTGATGATGTTGCAGTGGCAGATCAGCATTTACTTGCTCTGGCTGGCGGCACCGTTCCGGCGCCGCTTGGCTGTTACTCGCCCGACGTTACTTGAAGACTTTATCGGGCGCATCAAGGCTGTCGGAACCCTCGAAGGCGATGGCGTTGAGCTTGAGCGAGCCGACGGCGCGCTCGATCGACTTGGTCTGGTCGATCAACGCATCGATCGCCGCCTGCACCGTGGCGTTGCCTTGCGCGTTGCCCTCGGCGATCTGCTGGTCATAGGCCTCGCCGGCCAGCGCTCGCGCCTTGATCGCTTCGATCTTGGCGACCGTGACGTCGAGCTTGTCCGACAGTTCCTTGTCGATCGCCGGATCGGCGGCCTTGACCATGTCCGATACCGACGGGCCGGAAACCACGGTGCCGTCGAGACGCGTATAGCTGGCGTGATACGCGGCGCGGATGCCGATCGCATCATTGAGATGCGAGTTGTAGGTGTTGTCGGAGAAGCAGTCGTGCTCCTCCTCCGGATCGTGCAGCAAGAGGCCGAGCTTCATGCGTTCGCCGGCCAGCTCGCCATAGGACAGCGAGCCCATGCCGGTGAAGATCGTGGCGATGCCGGCATTCGGCTCGCCATCGGTAAGGGCCTTGCGCGCCGCACCGTCTTCCTTCCAGTTGCCGACCATTTCCTGCAGGTCGGAGACCAGCAGGTCGCTCGCCGACTTCAGATATTCGGCGCGGCGGTCGCAGTTGCCGCCGGTGCAGTTCTTGAGATCGTAGTCGGTGTAGGGACGCTCGCCGGCGCCGGGGCCTGTGCCGTGCAGATCCTGGCCCCAGAGCAGGAATTCGATGGCGTGATAGCCGGTCGCGACATTGGCCTCGACGCCGCCGGCTTCCTGCAGCGTGCCGGAAAGGAATTCGGGCGTCAGCTTCGAGGCGTCGACCTTCTTGCCGTTGATCTCGATCTCCTTGTTGGCGATGACATTGGCGGTATAGAGCGCGTTCTCGTCCGACTCCGTGCCATAGCTCTTGGCGACATAGTCGATCAGGCCTTCATCCAGCGGCCAGGAATTCAGCCGGCCTTCCCAGTCGTCGACGACCTTGTTGCCGAAGCGGTAGACCTCGGTCTGCTGGTAAGGGACGCGCGCCGCCTTCCAGGCCTCGCGGGCGGCGGTGAGCGTTTCGGCCGAGGGCCTGGCGATGAGCACATCGACGGCCTTGTCGAGCGCCTGCGCGGTGGTCAGCGAATCCTCGTACTTGGCCAATGCGATGTCGGCATAGGTCTTGATCACCGCCTTCGCATCGGTTTCGGCTTTCGCCGGCAGCACGAACACAGCAGCCGTCAGCGCCGCAGTGGCGCCGATCGCGGCAAGCCTGCTGCCCCAGCGTGACGTAACAACTCGTGGCCTGATCATCGCTTTCATCAATCCCATCTCCTCAGAAATTCAACGACATAGGCATGCGGCCGCGGGCGCGCGGCGCCAGCGCAAACACGAATGACCGTAAAGGCAAGGTTGCCGCGCAATGGCGCGGCCAATCAGCAACAGACACCGAAATGCCTCCAATCGAAAGGGTTCAAGGCCCAGACATCAAAGGGGTGCGCCAGGAGCGCAAGCTCCCCATAAAGCGGCGGAGCGGCAGGAAGTCAACTGGCGCGACAGGAAAAATCAATTGAAACAACAGTTTAGAATAATTCTAAACTGCAATTATCAACTTTAAGCCCGGTCACGCTGCCGAACATCCGCATTGACAGGCAGGCATTCTGGGTGCGACCCGGACCACGGCTCTTGCGGCGGCGGCAGACAATCGCCACCTGGCGGAAGATCCTAGATTTGAACGCAAAAAAGAGACTGCGATGAAGAACGGAGTGGTCATTGTCGGTGCGGGTCATGCCGGCGTGCAGGCGGCTGCGAGCCTGCGCGAGGAAGGCTATGACGGGCCGGTCATCCTGATCGGCGACGAGAACGAACTGCCCTATCACAAGCCGCCGCTGTCCAAGACCTTCATCAAGGATGCCGAAGCCAAGCCGCAGCCCTTGCGCGGCGAAGCTTTCTATTCCGGCAATGCCATCGACTACCGGCCGGGCGTGCGCATCGACAGGGTCGATATTGGCGCACGCAGGCTCGACGTTTCCGACGGCGGCGCAATTGCCTTCGACCGGCTGGTGCTCGCGACCGGCTCGCGGCCCCGTCTTCTCAAGCTCGACGGGGCGGAGCTTGCCGGCGTGGTGTCGCTGCGCTCGCTGGCCGACGCGCGGTTGATCCGCGAGCTCAGCGCGCTGAGCGAGGACGTCGTGATCCTCGGCGGCGGCTTCATCGGCCTGGAGATTGCGGCGACGCTGAGGGCCGCCGGCCGCAAGGTCACTGTCGTCGAGGCTCTCGACAGGCTGCTCGGCCGCGCCGTCGCGCCGGCGATCGCCGCGCATGTGCGCCAGCGCCTTGAGGCGATGGGTGTACGCGTGCTCACCGGCACCACTGTTGCAAGGCTCGACGGCGAAGCAGGCCGGGTCTCGGCCGCGATCACTTCCAGCGGCGAACGCCTGCCGACGCAGATGGTCATCATGGGCATCGGCGTGGTGCCCAATGTCGAGCTGGCGGAGGCCGCCGGCTTGGCTATCGGCAACGGCATCCGCGTCGACCAGCATATGCAGAGCTCAACGCCCGAAATCCTCGCGGTCGGCGATGCGGCATCCTACCGGCACTGGTTCACCGGTGGCGATGTGCGGCTGGAATCGGTGCAGAACGCCACCGACCAGGCGCGCCTTGCCGCGCGCACTATCCTTGGACATGCCGAACCCTTCTCCGCCGTGCCGTGGTTCTGGTCGGATATCGGCGACATGAAGCTGCAAATGGTGGGGCTGACGCAAGGTGGCGACAGCCATGTCGTGCTGGGCGAGCCGGCCGAGAACAAGTTCTCGATCTATCATTATGCCGGGAGCCGGCTGCTCGGCATCGAATCCGTCAACCGTCCGGCCGACCACATGCTCGGCCGCAAGATGCTCGGCGCAGGCTTCTCGCCGACGCCGCAGACGGTCGCGGCTGGGCCGGATGCGCTGAAGGCGGCACTTGCCGGGTTTCAGACCATGGAGCCGGCCAAGGCAGATGCGTAGCGTTGCCAATTTTTGCCATTCGCCATAAAATGGCAAAATGAGCACCATGAACATCTCACTGCCTGACAACCTGAAGCATTATGTCGATCAGCAAGTTATGGACCGCGGCTATGGCACGAGCAGCGAGTATGTGCGTGAACTGATCCGCCACGATCAGGATCGTCAACTTCTGCGCCGTTTGCTCCTCGATGGCGCGTCATCCTCGCCGGGCACCCCGGTTGACGATGACTATTTCGCAGCGCTGCGAAAACGAGCGCAGGGCCAATAAATTAGTGATCCCAAAGGCAATTGTTCCTCGAAGTCTTGCTTTGCGGGATATCGAGGACGCTGTTGATTATTATGCACGTGAAGCCGGTTCGCACGTGGCGTTGGGCTATGTCGAGGATCTTCAAAATGCCTACGAACTGATAGCCAGTCATCCGGCATCGGGCTCTCTGAGGCATGGTTATGAAATTGGATTGCCCGGTCTGCGCAGCCTGCAGTTCAAGCGCTATCCGTACCTGATCTTCTATATGGAACAGGCCGACCATATCGATGTGTGGCGGGTTCTGCATGCCAAGATGGATATTCCAGCTTGGCTACAGAACCCGAACTCCTGACGGCGCGTTCTCGCGCCTCGACGCAAGCCGTCAGGAGCAATGCGGGATCGCCATTCAGGCGGAACGCGCTTCGCGGATCGAAGTCTCCAGGATATCGAGCGCCTCGGTCATGACGCCGTCCTGGATGGTGATCGGCGACAGGAAGCGGATGACGTTGCCGTAGACGCCGCAGGTGAGCAGGATGAGGCCCTTGTCGAGGGCCTTCAGCCTCACCGCATTGGCGAATTCGGCCGACGGCAGGCCTTTCTTGACGTCGTTGAACTCGACCGCGTTCATGAAGCCGGGGCCGCGGATGTCGACGATCTCCGGCACGTCCTCGCGGATCGATTCCAGCCGCTGCTTCAGCCTGGCGCCGAGCGCGTTGGCGCGGTCGCAGAGCTTTTCCTCCTCGATGACGTCGAGCACGGCATGGGCCGCCGCCACGCCGATCGGGCTGCCGCCATAGGTGCCGCCGAGCCCGCCCGGGCCTGGTGCATCCATGATCTCGGCGCGGCCGGTGACGGCCGACAGCGGGAAGCCGCCGGCAAGGCTCTTGGCCATGGTGGTGAGATCGGGCGCCACGTCATGGTGCTCCATGGCGAACATCTTACCGGTGCGGGCAAAGCCGGTCTGCACCTCGTCGGCGACGAGCAGGATTCCGTGCTGATCGCAGATCTTGCGCAGCGCCGTCATGAAATCGCGCGGCGCCTCGTAGAAGCCGCCCTCGCCCTGCACCGGCTCGACGATGATGGCGGCGACGCGGGCCGGATCGACATCGGCCTTGAACAGCTTGTCGAGCGCCGCAAGCGAATCCGCGACCGAGATGCCATGCAGCGCGACCGGGAACGGCGCATGGAAGACATCGGCCGGCATGGCGCCGAAGCCGACCTTGTAGGGCACGACCTTGCCGGTCAGCGCCATGCCCATGAAGGTGCGGCCATGGAAGCCGCCGGAAAAGGCGATCACCGCCTGGCGGCCGGTGGCGTTGCGGGCAATTTTTATCGCGTTCTCGACCGCCTCGGCGCCGGTGGTGACGAAGATCGTCTTCTTGTCGAACTTGCCGGGCAGCATGCCGTTCAACCGCTCGGCGAGGCGCACATAGCTCTCATAGGGCACGACCTGGTGGCAGGTGTGGGTGAAGCGGTCGAGCTGCGCCTTGACCGCCGCGATCACCTTCGGGTGGCGGTGGCCGGTGTTGACCACGGCGATGCCGGACGAGAAGTCGATGTAGCGGCGGCCCTCGACATCCCAGATCTCCGAATTCTCGGCGCGGTCGGCGTAGATCTGCGTCGTCATGCCGACGCCGCGCGAGATCGACTGGTTCTTGCGTTCGGAAATGGCTGAATTTTTCATCTCGTCCCTCATCGGGCACACGCCCGCTCTGTTTTGATGCCGTCAAAGCCTCTTCTGGCCTTATTTCAGGTTTTCCTCAAGTCGGCACATTGGCCCAGTCGATTGGTCCTGTCTCGGCCGGAAATCGATCTTCGATCGCCAGGCGGAAACAGTTTCCTTTTCCGGCCGATCGACTATCCTCGCTTCATCCGCAACGTGCCGTCGTCAGAGGCGACCCCCTGCGGGCTGAGGGAACCATGAGCAGGATCGCGACATCGTCCGCCTCGCCGTCTTCACCGCCCCGCCCCTTGTCTCGTCCAAACACCTTGCTGCTGCTGGCCTGCGCCGCAGCGCTGCTGACGTCAGGCTGCCAGAAACAGCAGGCGGCGGAAAAGAAGCTGCCGGTGACGGTCAGCACGCAGACGGTCGCCTTTGCCGATTATGCGCCAAGAACCTCGCTCACCGGCGTGATCGCGGCCCGCACGCTCAACAATCTGTCGTTCCGCGTCGGCGGCCGCGTCGCCGAACGGCTGGTCGATGTCGGCCAGCATGTCGACCAGGGCGCGATGCTGGCCCGCATCGATCCGCAGGAGCAGGAATCCGACCTGCGCTCGGCGCAGGCCGATCTCGACGCGGCACAGGCGCAGCTCACCCAGGCCGCGGCCGCTTACCAGCGGCAGAAGACACTGCTTTCGCAGGGTTTTACGACCAGGCGCGACTTCGACAGCGCCGACCAGACGATGAAGGTTGCGCAAGGCAGTGTCGATGCCGCGCAAAGCGCTTTAGCCAACGCCAAGGAGAACCTCTCCTACACCGAGCTCAAGGCGGGTGCCGCCGGGGTGATCACCGCCCGACAGGTCGAGGCCGGGCAGGTGGTGCAGGCGGCTCAAACCGTCTTCACCATCGCCGAGGACGGCGACCGCGATGCCGTCTTCAACGTGCAAGAGACGCTCGTTGCCCAGACGCCTTCGTCACCCGCGGTGACGATCACGCTGCTCTCCGACCCGCAGGTCAAGGCGAGGGGCAAGGTCAGGGAAATCTCGCCGGCGGTCGACACCGCGTCGGGATCGATCCGGGTCAAGGTCGGCATACCCGACACACCGGCAGGCATGCCACTGGGTGCGGCCGTCATCGGCACCGTCAGCGCCAAGCCCGTGAAGGCCGTCCTGCTCCCCTGGCAGGCGCTGACGTCTAGCGCCGGCAAGCCCGCCGTCTGGATCGTCGACCCGTCGACAAAGGCGGTGGCGACGACGCCGATCGAAGTGCTGGCCTTTGATTCCGGCGTGGTCGTCGTCGACAACGGGCTCGAGGCCGGCCAGAGCGTCGTCACCGCAGGCGGGCAGTTGCTCAGCCCGGGACAGACGATCGCGACAGCGGGAGCCGGACAATGAGACGGTCGCCTTGCGTCGCCGCTCTCATTCTCGTCGCATCGCTTGCCGGCTGCTCGCGCTCGGAAGACAAGCCGCCCGAGATCGTCCGACCGGTGTTGTCGGTGGTCGTCGAACCGAAGTCCGTGGAGACTTTTGGTTTTGCCGGGACGGTCGAACCGCAGTACAGCGCCGACCTTTCCTTCCGCCTGCTCGGCCGCGTCGTCTCGCGCGACGTCAAGGTCGGCGACATCGTCAGCAAGGGAACGACGATCGCCGCGCTCGATCCGACGGCGCTGGAGCTTGCACTCCAGGCATCGAAAGCGGATTTGTCGAATGCCCAGGCGCAGTTCGCCAATGCCTCGGCGAGCGAGGAGCGGCAGCGCGCCCTGCTCGCCTCCGCCAACACCTCGCAGGCCGTCTATGATGCCGCGCAGCAGGCGAGGCAAGCCGCGGCAGCCGGCGTCGAGCGGGCGAATGCCGCCTTGGCCAAGTCGCGAGAGCAGCTCGGCTATGCGCGGCTGTTCTCCGATTTCGACGGCGTCGTCACCGCGGTCGGCGCCGAGGTCGGCCAGACGGTTTCGCCGGGACAGACCGTCGTCACCGTGGCGCGAACCGATCCGCGCGAGGCGGTGGTCGACATTCCCGACCAGCTCACCGGCGATCTCACCGTCGGCACGCCGTTCCAGATCATCCTGCAGTCGCTGCCCTCGATCACGACCGAGGCCAAGCTGCGCGAGATCGCGCCGCAGGCCGAAGGCTCGACCCGTACCCGCCGCGTACGGTTGACGCTCACCGATCCGCCGACGGCGTTCCGGCTGGGCTCGACGATCACGGCGATGCGCATGACCAAGGTAGCGCCGACGATCGAATTGCCGATGTCGGCGCTGCTCGAAAAAGACGGCGCCGAGAAGGTTTGGATCGTCGATCCGCAGACGTCGAGCGTCAGCGCGCGCGAGATCAAGATCGCCTCGAAGAGCAGGGGCACTTTCACGGTGGCTTCAGGGCTCGAGGCCGGCATGCGCGTCGTCACGGCAGGTGTCCACAGCCTCGCCGAAGGTCAGAAGGTCAAAGTGCCCGAGGGAGGGGCCTCATGAAGGGCTTCAACCTCTCCGACTGGGCGCTTAGCCACCGCTCGCTGGTGTGGTATTTCATGCTGGTCTTCGTGGTGGCCGGCATCTTCTCCTATCTCAACCTCGGACGCGAGGAAGACCCGGCCTTCACCATCAAGACGATGCTGATCCAGGCCAACTGGCCGGGCGCCTCCGTCGACGAGACGGTGCGCCAGGTGACCGACCGCATCGAAAAGAAGCTCGAGGAATTGGACAGCCTCGACTACACCAAATCCGTCACCACCGCCGGCAAGACCGTCATCTTCGTCAACCTGAAGCCGACCACCAAGGCGCGCGATGTCGCGCCGACCTGGCTGCAGGTGCGCAACATGGTCGACGATATCTCCTCGCAGTTCCCGCAAGGCGTGCAGGGGCCGTTCTTCAACGACCGCTTCGGCGACGTCTACGGCAACATCTACGCCTTCACCGCCGACGGGCTGACACCGCGCCAGCTTCGCGACTATGTCGAGGATGTCCGCACCAAGATCCTGACCGTGCCGAACGCCGGCAAGGTCGACCTCGTCGGCGCCCAGGACGAAGCGATCTATCTCGAATTCTCGAGCCGCCAGATCGCCGCACTCGGCCTCAACCAGCAGCAGATCGTCGCCAGCCTGCAGGCGCAGAACGCCATCACGCCGTCCGGCGTCATCCAGTCAGGGCCGGAGCGCATCAGCGTGCGCGTCGGCGGCCAGTTCACCTCCGAGGAGAGCCTGCGCGCCATCAATCTGCGCGTCAACGACCGCTTCTTCCGGCTGAGCGACGTGGCGACGATCAGGCGTGGCTATGTCGATCCGCCGACGGCGCTGTTCCGCTTCAACGGCCAGGACGCGATCGGGCTCGCCATCGGCATGAAGCCCAACGCCAATCTGCTCGAATTCGGCGAGGCGCTGCACGACGAGATGCAGAAGGTGCTGGCCGATTTGCCGGTCGGCGTCGGCGTGCATCTGGTGGCCGACCAGCCGGTGATCGTCGAGGAAGCGGTGTCGGGCTTCACGCGGGCGCTGTTCGAGGCGGTGGCGATCGTGCTCGCCGTCTCCTTCATCAGCCTCGGCCTGCGCGCCGGCTTCGTCGTGGCGCTGTCGATCCCGCTGGTTTTAGCCATCACCTTCACGGTCATGGCCTATCTCGGCATCTCGCTGCAGCGCATTTCGCTGGGCGCCTTGATCATCGCGCTCGGCCTGCTGGTCGACGACGCGATGATCGCGGTGGAAATGATGGTGGCGCGGCTGGAGGTCGGCGACAATCTGCGCAAGGCGGCGACCTATGTCTATACCTCGACCGCCTTTCCGATGCTGACCGGCACGCTGGTGACGGTCGCCGGCTTCATCCCGATCGGCCTCAACTCGAGCGCGGCCGGCGAGTACACCTTCACGCTGTTCGTGGTCATCGCCGTGTCGCTCCTGGTGTCATGGATCGTTGCGGTGCTGTTCGCACCGCTGCTTGGCGTCACCATCCTGCCGGCGACGATGAAGACCAAGCACCACGACCAGCCCGGACGCTTCACCTCGCTGTTCCGGCGCGTGCTCGTCCTCTCGGTGCGGCGCCATTGGCTGACCATCATCGCGACCGTGCTTCTCTTCGCAGCCTCCATAGCCGGCTTCGGGCTGGTGCAGCAGCAGTTCTTCCCGCCTTCCGACCGGCCGGAGCTGATCGTCGACTGGAACCTTCCGCAAAACTCGTCGATCGCCGAGACGCGCGACCAGATGCAGCGCTTCGAGCAGCGGGCGCTGGTCGGCAATCCCGACATCGACCATTTTTCGTCCTATATCGGCCAGGGCGCGGTGCGCTTCCTGCTCGCCTATGACGTGCAGCCGGCCAACCCCTATTTCGGCCAGACGGTCATCGTCACCAAGAGCATAGAGGCGCGCAACCGGGTGA
>NZ_RZSL01000340.1:0-6821 GCF_003997355.1 Mesorhizobium sp. M1E.F.Ca.ET.041.01.1.1
CCACCGGCGCGGCCGTGATCGAAAGCGTCGGCCCGTCGTCGTCGAAGTTGATGAACGAGCCGACCTGTTCGGTGTAGGCGTTGGTGGTCGTCGTCTTGAAATGGAACTCGGTGATGTCGCACCCTTCGTTCGCATCGACCCCGGTAACCGTCATTCGATCCATTGGGCTGGCGGTGGTGATATCGACGGTTGTGATGTTATCCAGCCCGGTGATGGTCACGGCGTTTCCGGTGCCGTTAAGCCCTGTGACGGTGACGTTGCCGCTTCCGGTGGCATAGGTGCCATCGGCGGTGATGGTGGAGGCAAAGCCCGATTGGCCCGTCAACTTGATGCTGACGATGTCGACAGCGTTAGTCGTGGTACCGTCAAAGAAGTTCGTGCCTTGATCATTGCCCGTATTGTTGAAGGCCTTGATCGTGACGTCCACGCGCTTATCCGGTTGGGAAGGCGTGATCTGGTTGATCGTGAATCCGGCCTGAGTGATAGTCTCGATATGGCTGCCGTACTGGATCTGCGAAGCCGTACCTGCGTTCAGGTTGCCGCCGGTGACAAAATCGACCTGCAGCGTTTCGTTCGGATTGATGCTCTGGTTATTGACACCGAAGCCCTGTGTACTCACGTTGGCGGTGCCACCGTTCAAAGCTATCACCAGAAGCTGCTTGGAAGCGTCATCGGGCGAATTGATCAGGTAGAAATCATGATTGCCTGGAGCGGCGCTCTGGCCTGAGAAACCGACCGTGGTCGTGCCCGCGACCGATGCGAACACCTTGTCGGTCAGATCGATGCGGTCGTCCGGGTCGGTCGCGATCGGATTGAACAGCGGCACATATTGGACCGTGTACAGGTCAAAATGACCGGTGGTGCTGGTGCTGATCAGCGCGAACGAGAAGGCGAGCGGCCCGGTCGCAGCGGGCGCTGCGTTCACGTCAGAGGTCCCAATGACGCCGATCACGACGTTTGGATGCGTTGCATCCTGGAACAGCCAGACATAATTGCCGTCGACCGTCTTAATGCCGCTGTTGACACCGACGGTGGTGGAAAACGGGGTCCCGGACAAGTTCTGCGTGAGAATGACCGAGGTGATGGTTTCGCCCGCGCTCGCCGAGGCGATCACGAAGTCGGCCTGGAAGGCGACTTCCGGTGAGGCCAGCCCGCCCGAAGCGTCGAGGCTTAGGAGATATGTCAGAGTGGTGTTGGTATTGTAAGGCGCAATGGCCGGGTTAACGTCGTCGTCCTGCAAGCCGGTGGTCTCGTCGACAATGATGTCTTGAGCGGTGATATCGAGTGCCATGAGATTCTCCCTGGTCAAATGCGACAGGCGCGAAATCAGCCCCAACGCTGGCAGCCGGCCGCACGGGCGCGCATCCGCCGGCAGGGCCGGCGCCACGCGCCATCGTTAAAAGGAAACTGGAGTTTCGATTGACTCAGGGGGTAGAGGGGTTGGGAGGAACCACCGCAATCCTCCGCTCCGTGCCCCGTCAGGCAATTCTGGGCGGATGCGTCCTATGCGCATCGGTAACCCACCAACGGCGGGCACCAAGGATCAATAATGAGGGCATACTCAACCCCGCCCCTCTTCAACAGGCTATTGACTGCCTGTACGCCTCCCGCTCAGTACATGAGCAATAAAAAGTTTACGCTTATTTGTGGAAAGTTCAAATCGGACTGTTGATTTTTTGGAAGGTATGTGACTTGGGGAAATGGTCCCTCCCCAAGAGGGACTTTTGTCCCTGCTGTAGGAACTATTTGAAAATACAAGAAAATATACTCGATCGCGCCCGTGAACTTGACCGTGGGAGCGGCGAGCAGATTGAATAGGCTTATGCAGGCGGACGCCCGCCATAGTACCAATGATGGATTGGACGATGGCATTGCCGGTTTCCACTGTCAGTTGACGCGCCGCGAAGTGCTCTACAGCGGGACGGTTGTGGCGAAGGCGGTCAGGGCACTACAGCAGCGTGTCGACGATCGATCCGCTCGACAGCACCCTATCGTAGATCTGTGGGTATCGAACGGGGGCAGCATGGCTGCCCCCGCTTGGTCAGGCGTCAGGCGATGTCGACGAGGATATGCTGCGTCGCCGTCGTGTCGCCGTCCGCGTCCGCTATCTGGAACCCGAAGTCGAGGTTGGCGCCGATTGTCCCGGTGGTCTGCTCCACGAACCCGATGTCCACGATCTTCAGGACATCATTGTCGGTCGTATCCCAAGCCGTCAGGTTGCTGGTGGCACTGCTGCCGCCATTGGCTCCGACGGCCCCGTTCAGGTTGATGGCGTCACCCGTCAACCCATTGGCGCTCTGCATGATCTGGAGGCCCTGTATCTTGTAGGTCTCGCCGGAGACCGTGTAGTCGTTCTTTTCGATGATGAGCAAGGCATCGTTGTTATCGAGCGTGAACTCGGTGTTGTACGGGGCGGGAACATTGGCGTTACCCTTGATCAGGTCCGAGTTCTCGACGTTGACGGCTCTGGTTATTTCATTGCCGTTGGCGTCCTTCAGGTCGAGGATCACGACGAGGTCCTCGGAGTTGCCGATGCCGTCGAACTTGACGACAATACCATCGGCGGTCGCGGTCGGGTCGAGCCGCTCTGTACCGCCATTGGGGGCATTCGGGTCGACATCCGACAAAATGTTCTCTTTGAAGAACCGCAAGGTCAGAGCTTCACCCTTCTGAATCGTATCGCCTGCCACCCCGTTCGTCGACTGGGTTGCAGACACCCAGTCTTCATTCAGGTTGGTGACCATATCGTGTGTTGCACCGCCGTTGTTGAACGTGGTGTCGCCAACGGGCGCTCCGTCACCGGTCGAGTTGAAGCCGAACCCGATGGTGTTGGTTGTCGAGTTTGCGGTGAACTGCACGAAGAACGGATCCGGATCGCCGTTCGGGGTGAGCTGCTCCGCAACGATCAGCGGGTGTCCCGTATTGCCCGTGGGCTGCTTGGCAATCAGCTCCGCGGTGTGCAGCACGTCGAAGCTGAACCCGTCGATCACATCGGTCAAGGTTATCGTGTAGGTGTCGGCGTTCTTGTCAAAGACAAGAGTGCCGCCCGCCGTAGAGTCCTGCACACCAGCCGTGATCGGGTCCTTGTCGTAATGGAACGAGAAGTCGAACGAGGCGGATGAGCTGGTCTCTGCCGTGAGGGTTGCGACCGCTTGGGTGATGTTCGGGTTCTGGGCGTTGTCGACGGTGCCGGTCAAGCTGATCTGGACACCGGCGAGTGAGTTGTTGACGTCGACGAAGTCGGACCCGCCGCCCGAGTAGAACAAGGCCGTGTGAGCATCCGTGCCGATGTCATACCCAAAGGCACCGGAGGCCGACGCATTGAGAGTGTTCGCCAGAGTCTCGTGCTGGATCCCTGCGGTACCTGGGTCACCGTCGAACGGCACGGTGATCGTCGGGCCGTCATCCCTGATCTGCACCTTGTCGCCGATGGCCAGGCTGGTGTCGCTGGTGTCGCCGTCGGCGTCGACGGCATGGACCTTGGCAAGCAGAACGCTGTCGGTCATCGTCTTCACGTCGTCCGGGTTAGTGGGGTCGGGATGGGCGATGGCGATGTATTGCGCGATGCTGAGGATGCCGGCCTGGCTGATCGAGATGGCGAGCGCGACAGGATCGCCAGCTGTGTCGCCGTCGTTGCCGACGTCGACCCGGCCGACGACGAGGCCGCCCTCGACATTGAGCAGGATGTTATGCCCGTCGAGCGAATCGAAGCCGGAGTCGGCATTCGCGGCGCTGACGCCGAGCGACAGGGTCTGGCTTCCCGGTCCGTCAGTGCCGAAACTGGAACTCGGCGTGACAACGGCGGAAGCGCTGGCCGCCCAGCCGAGCACGGCGCCGAGAGCGAGGAAGGCGGCCGGCGCCGACCCAGACTGGTCGTTGGAATTGGCGTTGACGAGGGCAGTCTCGTCATGCAGCACCTTGGCCGTATTCTCGGTCAGCGCCGCCGTCGGCCCGTCGTCCTCGATCACGATCTGCTGACCGACGAACGTCGAGGCGGAGCTGGGCGTCGCGATGCTGAAGCCGCCGATGTCGAAAGTGTTGTTGTCGTTGCCGGCAACGCCATCATTGTCGCTGATGTTTTCGATCAGCACGCGGTTGTGGGTCCCGGTCGTCGTCCATTGCACCGTGTCGCCGGTGCTCAGGCCTTTGATGATCAGGTTGCCGTCACCGTCGATCTCGGCGGTCGGAAAATACTGCGTATTGCCTGTCTTGACGACGACGTTGGTAAGCGAGAACGAGCTGATGGCGACGTGCGTGTCGTTGGTGAGCCCGTCGACGAAACCCGTCCCCGGCTCGTAGGCGGTTGTGAAGGCCGAAATCTTGACGGTGACGGGTCCGATGCCCGGATTGGTCTGGTTGACGGTGAAGGACGCCGTGTTTGCATTGACGAGGCTTTGGAAGTCGATGTTGGCTTCGATGTCGGCCTCGTTCTGGTCCAGATTGGGCACGAGGTAGTTCGTGTTCGCGCCGTGGACATAGGTGATGAACGCGCCCTCGGTGGGGTTGATCTGGTTGCCGTTGACACCGAACGAGGTGGTGCTGCCGGCCTGGCTGATGTTGAGCACATCCTTGGTCGTGATATTCCCGCCCTCGGACTGATTCAACGGATCTTGTCCGATCACCACGATCTCGGTGGAGTTCGGATCGCCGAACATCATGAAGAGGTTGCTGCCGGAAGGCGCCCCGGCAAAGCTGAAAGTGGTGGTCTCGCCGGCGGCGAGCTTGAGGGTGTTGCCGAGATTGACCGCGTCATCGGGGTCGCCGGTGTCGCCATGGAAGATCGGCACGTAGGTGACGATACTGAGCGTTACCTGGTCGCTGGTCGCGCCGGCGTTCAACACGTCCTGCTTGAAGATGACGAAAGCGATCGAGTCTACGCCGCCGATGCCATCGCTGTCATATTTGCCGATAACGGTGTTGCTTCCGTCCGCGTAGAGGAAGATTTCCTTGCCGTCGGCGGTTTTGAGCAAGCTGTCGTCGCCGTCGAGGGCGCCGCCGTTGCCGTCCGTGAACGTCGTTCCGGAGAGCTGCGAACCGGCGGTGGCGTTGACGGTGACCGAGTTCGTCTGGGTCGCAACGTAGACATTGGTCGGGAACGTGGAGGGCAGCCCGAGAGTCGTCTCAAGATAGGTCCGGAATGCAAGTGGCAGCGAGGAGTACGCGACATCGGTATCGGTAAAGCCGTCGCCGCTATCGTCGGTTTGCTGACCAGCGGTCTGATCGTTGACGGCCGGGTTGTTGAGAATGAAGCTGATCGTCATGAGGGTTCTCCCTGATTTCAAATGCGACAGGCGCGACGTCAGCCCCAACACTGGCGACCGGCCGCACGGGCGCGCATTCGCCGGCATGGGCCGGCGCTACGAGTCATCATTAAAGAAAACTGGAGTGGTGATTTGGCTCACGGGGGTAGAGGGGGTTGGGAGAAGCCGCCGCTGACCCTCCGCTCCATGCCCCGTCAGGCATTTCCAGGCGGATGCGCCCTATGCGCAGGGGCAACCCGCCAATGATGGGCGCCAAGGATCAATGATGAGGGCATACTCAAACCCCGCCCCTCTAAAACAGGCATTTACTGCCTGTACGCCTCCCGCTCAGAACATGAGCGCAAAAAGTTTACTCTTATTTGTGGAAAGTTCAAATCGAAGTATTGATTTTTCTGGAAATCTGTGACGTGGGGAAATGGTCCCTCTCGAAGGGGGACTTTTGTCCCTCCTGTAGGAACTGTTTGAAAATAAAAGAAAATATACTAGATCGTGCCCTGTGGGCTTGATTGTGGGACCGCCGGAAAGATCGAACAGGCTTATGCAGACGACGCTCGCCATAGCACCAATGATGGACTGGACGGACCGGCATTGCCGGTTCTTCCACCGTCAGTTGACCCGCCGCGCGCTGCTCTACACCGAGATGGTTGTGGCGGAGGCGGTCATTCATGGCGTGCGCGAGCGTCTGCTTGGATTCGACGGCGTCGAGCATCCGGTTGCCCTGCAGCTCGGCGGCTCCGATCCGCGGAAGCTTGCCGAGGCGGCTGTCATCGGCGAGGCGTTCGGCTATGACGAGATCAATCTCAATGTCGGCTGCCCGTCGGACCGCGTCCAGTCAGGCACATTCGGCGCCTGCCTGATGAAGACGCCGGCGCTGGTGGCCGAATGCGTCGCGGCGATGAAGGCTGAGGTAAAAATCCCGGTCACCGTCAAATGCCGCATCGGCGTCGACGATCAGGACCCTGAGCCCGCGCTCGACACGCTGGCGGATGGTGTATTCGCGGCCGGCGCCGATGCGCTTTGGGTGCATGCCCGCAAGGCGTGGCTGGAAGGGCTCAGCCCCAAGGAAAATCGTGATGTGCCGCCGCTCGACTACCCACGCGTCTACCGGCTGAAAGCCGGAAAGCCGAACGAATTCATAGGCATCAATGGCGGTATTCAATCGCTTGAGGAGGCATCGGCGCATGTCGCCCATGTCGACGGCGCCATGCTCGGCCGCGCGGCCTATCATACGCCGGGAATCCTTACCGGCGTCGATGCCGCGTTTTATGGCGACGCACCGGCCGACTTCGATTATGCCGCGCTGATCGACGCCATGGCGGGCTACGCCGAGCGTCATATCGAGAAGGGCGGGCGGCTCGGCCATGTCACGCGCCATATGGTCGGGCTGTTCCATGGGCTCCCAGGCGCGCGCCGCTACCGGCAGATCCTGTCCACCGACGCCAACAAACCCGGCGCCGGGCCGCAGGTGCTGAAGACGGCCTTCGCGGCAATAGATTTCGCGGCGGCGGAAACCGAAGCGGCCTGAGCCCGCGATTGCGTTAGTCGCGCAGCACCATGCGG
>NZ_RZSL01000341.1:0-6819 GCF_003997355.1 Mesorhizobium sp. M1E.F.Ca.ET.041.01.1.1
TATGCACTGTTTGCCGGCAGCGACTTCGATCTTGAGGAAGCCATTGGCCGGGCTATCCAACCGGCGAATTCACTTGAGCTCGCCGACATTCCGCGCCGCGTCGGTTTGGGCTTTGCCACGGCCAAACGGCATTACTTCCAGAAAGGCGCGCTGAGGACTTTTGAAATAGCGCTGCAGGTCGTCAGCCGGAACGACACGATCGAGTCTTTGACGAGCGGCATTCTAGCCCGCCCGCTTCATGGCAGCGGCCTTTTGCTATTGCTTCTCGGCGACGGTTCTTTGACGACGAAATCCGTCAATCAACTGGCCCAGAAGGCGGCCAAAGCGCTTGCGACTGAGAAGCGTGTGATTGCCGTAGGTGGGGCAAATGACAGCTTTACGCTGCGGTCAACGGCTGCAGAGTTGTTAGCGGTTGAACGCGTTTTCCGTGAGCACCCGCAGCTGGAGGGCGACCGGATAGCGAGGCGGGAGATTGCCGCGAGACAATCCAACTGCATCGATCAGCTTTATCGGGCGCTTGAAACGGCTTTCGAGAATGCAAGCTGGTACCTGGCGCCTCAGCCGAGCCAAGCCGTCCGCGCACAGTTAACGGTCGTTGAAAGCGCGCTCGCCGACGCAAGTTTCTCGAAGGCGCCGATCATCAAAAGCGAATTGCTCCAGCGCGACAAACCATCATCGAATTCCATGGCTGCTTTGCGCGAACTCGCTCATGCGATGGTCAACTCACATGCGCATGAGCAGCTAGCAATGACCCAGTATCCTGCAGAGCTCGGCCTCTACCTTACCTTGCTTCGACCGTTCGGGCTGCACAAAGAAGTCAAGGCTGGCGTCTTCGGTTTTTCGGATCCGGACGAGAGCCGAGAGGGGGCATCGCTCCGCCCAGCGTGGGACGTAATCGACCTCGCAGGCGAAAAGCCCCTCGATGCTGTCTATGCGGAGTGGGCTCGACCACCCTATGGCATCAAAGCCGGTGTAATGCCCGTATTGGCACTCGCCTACATGCTCGCCAAGCGGGAGAGCGTTGCCGTCTATATTGACGGGGTCTATCAAACAGCAATCGATGATGTCGTCGTCGACAAGCTTTTGCAGAAGCCTGGTCTCTTCCGTTTGAGGCGGATCGATCGGTCCGTGCGCGAAACAGCGTTTCTCAGTGGGCTCGCGCAGCTGCTCAGGGTTGACCATCACGGAGGGTCATTGCCCGTCGCCGCAGCTCTTTTTCAGCGTTTTGAAGAGCTCTCACAATTCGCAAAACGCACCACCAAACTCGATCCTTTAGCGGTGAAAATCCGCGGGATCGTGACGAAGGCAGACGATCCCGAGCGACTTCTGTTTGACGATCTTCCGGCTGCTCTCGGTGAAGAGCTCGCCCCAGAGACCGTCTATCGTGCCCTTCAAGCGGCCGAAGCGAGCTATCCGGCGCTTCTCGAGGAGTTGCGTCTGGCACTTGCAAAGGCGCTCGGAATCGATGCCGTGAGTTTCGCAGGAATTGCGGAACGCGCATCGCTGCTCAAAGGCCTGACGAACGATTACAATTTCGATGCGTTCGCAGATCGCGTCGCGGCGATGGAGCTTGGAAAAGGCGACATCGAGAGCACTGTCAGTGTTCTGTTGCACCGCCCCGCCCGGAATTGGTCGGACAGAGACCGGCAAGAAGCGTTGACGGAAATTGCGCGATACGGGCGCCGTTTCCGGGAGCTCGAGGCTTTGGCAATCGTGCGAGATCGACGCTCCCAGACCGAAGCCTTGGCACTTGTCGTCGGCCTCGACCCAAAAATGCCGCCGTTGATGCGGAGCTTCGAACTGAGCGAAAGCGAAAAGCTAGCCGCCGCAGGAATGGCTGATCGTCTGGTAGCTTCGCTCAGATCAGAAAATGAGAGCGGACGATTGCAGCTTGCTGCCCTTGCGCGTGCAGTCGCCATGACGGCAGCCGATGGCGAAGATGAGGTTGGCAGGCAATGAGTGGGGAACGTCATATCCTCGGTCTCTCGGGCGGGCGCGACAGCGCGGCGCTCGCCGTTTACATGCGACAGCATCATCCAGAGCTGCCCATAGAATATTTCTTCACAGACACCGGTAAGGAACTGCCTGAGGTCTATGGCTTCCTTGATAAGCTCGAAGGCTTCTTGGGTCGGCCGATCCAGCGGCTTAATCCCGATCGTGACTTTGATTTCTGGTTGGACGAATATGGCAATTTTCTCCCGTCGCCCCGTACCCGCTGGTGCACGCGACAGCTGAAACTCCGACCGCTGGAGCAATGGCTGCAAAAGGATCTCGAAAGCGGGACGATCGTCCACTCCTACGTCGCCATCCGCGCCGATGAGCCAAGTCGCGAAGGCTACCAGGCCACACACCCAAACATGCGGGTTCATCTTCCGCTTCGTGAAGCTGGAGTCGATCGCACCGGCGTCATCGAAATACTCGAGCAGTCCGACGTCGGTGAGCCGGCCTACTATCAATGGCGTTCCCGGTCCGGTTGCACATTCTGCTTCTACCAGCAGAAGATCGAATGGGTTCGGCTCGCAGAACATCATCCGGATCGCTTTGCCGAGGCCGTCGATTACGAAAAGACCGCCTTGCGAGACGGCTCGCCGTTCACATGGAGCCAAGGTGAGAGTCTTACGGAGTTGATCTCGCCCGAACGAGTCGAACAGATCAAGTCGGATTACGAAAAACGCCGGGAACGGCTACGGCGCGGCCGGAGGGTCAATCCCTTATCGGGAAAGACCGCAGAGACAATCGACGACGTGTACGGCCTTGACGAAGGGGCCGGCAGCTGCGTTGTTTGCCACAAATGACCATCGGGGGCGATTACCCTAGAATTGCTTCGTCAATCTGTATCGCGAAAGCCTCGCCATTAGCCGGTCGTATGGAAGCGCTGTGATGAAGCGCTTTGAATATTGGATCGAACAGTGTTTCTGGTCCCTTCCAGTCAGCTTTGGAAAGAACCCCTGTGGGGTGACTGCGGTTGACTACAAACCAGAATACCGACGCCAGCTGAAATACATCGGATGCGGCATTGATCTGGTCATCTCGACCAATGCTACGGTTATTTGCTTCTGGAGACATCCAAAATCGCGGACCGACGATTTCCCAGTCAGGGGTCATTCTTTCTTCAGCCGGCAGATCGAACATGTCACATAGGCCGTAATCGCTGAGAACCCAGCGGTCGCCCATAACCAGGATGTTGTCGGGCTTAATATCACGATGGACAGCCCTTCTATGAAGCTCGCCGAGACCGTGTGCAAGTCCGCGGAACTGAGCCAGGAAAATCTCATTCGGAACAGGAGCTCGCTTTACCAGTGATGACAGTGGTTCATTGGCCAGCATCATGACGATATATGGAATATCTTTTATCAGCGGCGATAAACGCGCCCTTCGCTGCTCACCATCTATGCTTCCTGCATCTTGATATGCGATTAAATGGTCATGCCGGATCCCCTGAAGGAGGGTTTTTTCTCGATCAAAACGTTTTCGCCGATGCGCTCGTAGGTCGAGAAGAAACTTGACGGCATACTCGGTACCATCCCCAAGGTCAGTACACCGATGTACAACCCCATTTCCCCCAGCAGCGATTCTCTCGCCAACCTCATATGTCTTTCCGAACGGCGTTCGCAGCTCATCCGGAATAACAATCGTTTCTTTTGCTGAATTTTCGCTGCGGCCAGAGAACAGTAAAGCCATTCAGGCCCCCGCCCTGCATCCGTGCATGCGCCAACAAGCGTTTGAGATTTGGAAGACTTGAGTGTCCACTGGCCAGTCTAATTCCCGCCCGTGGGCGGTATGGTTGTGAAGTGGCTCGCCGCATCCAATACACTTTTCAAAAAGCTTGCCTTGGGCACCACCTCTTTCCAGCTGCACCGCGATGGACTCGAACTTTGATCGGACAGTGCCGTCTGGTTTTCTCCCGCGATAAGTTCCTTGTAAGACATCCATGAGAAAGTTCTTCCGCCAAGACCGGCTCGACACGCTATTGGCCTGCGACACACACTTTATCGCATACTCGCTCAAGACATCGATTTCGGACTCTGGCGCTATATTCGTGTCAAGTATCCGTAGATCGCCCCTTAGTGGTTCGAGATCCTTGCCTGCCAAGCTATCTCCGGCGGTTCGAAATTCGTATATCGTCAGAAAGAGCGAGTAAAAATCCGATTTCTGCCGAAATCGGGTCTTGGCTAACGACAACTTTTCAGGGGCGAAAATGCCTTCCAGGTCATATATGACAGCTAAGAAATCTTCTTTGACTTTGGCTTCTTCCGCAGGCCTCCACTCCGCATATCTGGAATAGAAGTAATCAAGGTCCCCCTTCTTATCTTGCGGCCCCTCAAGCATGCCAGCGAGTATCTCAGACACGAATTCTACGTCGCCCATTCGCCTTCGCTGGCCGACGGTGAACACCCTCGAGGCATCAAGAAACTCATTTAGGGAGAGATCCGTAGACAGCTCAAGAAACCTCCCAGGAAAGTCAGCTCTGCGTAATTCTTGCCTATTCAGCGGCATAGAATACTTATTTACACGAGAGTATACCTCTCTTACCTCTTCTTCTGTAAACCCAGTGGCCTCATTGTAGTCAATCTTATATAGAAGTATGCTATCTTTAACTTCTTTCGGCAGTTCACTGAATTTTTTACCGAGGAATTCGCCCGAGTATGGTTCATCTAAAGCGAATTCGTCTCTTAAAAACGCTAATATCGCTGAGATCCGTTGCTGGCCGTCAATCACTTGCCTGTGGGTGTGCTCATTGCGGACCTCGTTCCAAAGAAACATCTTCGGCATTGGAACCTGCCTCAGAATGGTGTCGATAAGCATAATGCGCGCCGCAGGATTCCAAACTTCCTTCCGCTGAAAGGAAGGCCGCAATTCAAGGCGCCCAAGTGAGTTCCAATCCCTTAGGTCCGAGATTGGATGCGGGCTTGAATTCCATGTTCCCACCCTGTGTCTCCTTCAATCGCGACTCATCGCACTATTTGATTTTGATATTGCAACGACCGCGGCGTCGATATCTTCATCTGCAAGAAACGCAGCCTGCGCATAGATTATAGTTGGCTCGCCGCTCAGCTTCGCAGCAAGGTGACCAAGACCCAAAAGTTGTTCCGCACCCTTCACGCCAAGCGTGATTTCGGATGTTCCGATACTCGCAACCTTCAAAATCAATCTGTTACCAAGGTTGTCACGCAGCTGCATTGGCATGACGTTCGCATCAGGCCGCTGCGCTGCGAAGATTAGATGCATGCCGGCGGCGCGTGCCTTCACGCCCAAGCGCGATACGTTGGATGTCACCGCAGATTTGTAATTTTCCGTCAGCATCCATTCCGCAAACTCGTCATGGACCAGGAAGACGTATGGCAGCCGTTCGGCAGCCTCGACCTTGGAATTGAATGCACGAATGTCTCGAGCCCCCTTGGACCGGAACAGCTCATAGCGGCGCTCCATCTCCGTGACGAGACCCTCCATAACCTCAACCGCCCTCGATTGGTCGACAATCACCCCGCCCTGCAGATGCGGGAGCCTCTCGATTGCCGCGTAATCGACACCCATTTTCGGGTCGATCAGGTGGATGTGTGCCAGATCACTAGAATTCGTCGCAGCGATGTCGAGGAGGAGGGCTTGGATCAGCACGGATTTCCCCGACCCGGTTGCGCCGGCAACGAGCGTGTGGGGCTCATGCTGTTGCCCGCCAGCGAATGGGCCGCCGAGATTTAAATAGAGAATATCGCCATCAAGCTCCTTCAGGCCCAGCACGAAGGACGTGTTCACTCCCGCGGCATTGCGATTGATTTCCCGTCGGCCCCAAACATCCCAAAGTGAAACGACCTGTCGCTGCGGCCGCGCTACGCCCACGACGATCTCGCCCGGCAGTGGGGAAATCGAGATCAGCCTGAGCCCATGCGTCGTCAGAAGAGATGATTGTTTCGCTTCGATGTCTTCGACGCGCAGACGATCCGACCCCATGAAACGGATCAGCGCGGCGTTTGGAGTCAGGCGCGTGCCGACGAGCTTGGCCTGAAGATTATAGCCGAGCAGCGCGGAGCGCAGCTTTTGTGCTGTGCTGGCCAACCATTCACGTTCGTCCGCCGAGTTTTCGCGAGCTTTCTGAGCGCGAGCTTCGATGAGAGCGGCGATGCCGACCTCGCCGCCGGCGCGAGAAAATTTGTCGGGCGTCGGAGCAGTCGTGTCGCCGCTTGGCAAGGCTGGAGCATGGAGTTGCGGGTTTGCCTGTGACGGCGCTGAGATGGTCGCCTGATCTTCGTCGTTAATTTGGCTCGAGACTAGGGCGGGGGTGATTTCCCCGCTGGACAGACCGCCGCCATCGCCACTCACGGCGACCGAACCATTATCATTTTTCCGCGGTTCTACGGCCTCAATAACGATTCCGCCTTCGGGATCGCCCTCATCGTCATCCTGATCATAGTCGTGGCTAATGGGCTTTTCGCTTCCAGCAATCAAATGCTCTTCTGTGATGGCCTTGGTCCAATCGACCCGCGGCGCCGGATGACGATAACTGACCGAGTTCCACGTGTGCTTTTCGCCAAGCCGGGCCCGAAGTTCGGTTAGACCCTGTTTCGCGTCGTAAGCCTTGATCAGTTTGCGAAGCCCCTCGCGCGTGAATGTTTCCTGGAGCCCCATCTGGATTTCCGGCAACTCATCCTGCTCTCCTGGCGAACTGCCGTCAGTCGCCGGGCCGGAAACGAAAATGTGCGAGTAACCGCGCAAATCGATCGGAACGGCACCGCGGCGAATGCCGTCGCGAACCCGTTCAAGAATGTTTGCCTGGCCCAGAGCCGCCGTACCGTCCAGCAACAACTCGGAGATGCGGGAAAG
>NZ_RZSL01000342.1:0-6784 GCF_003997355.1 Mesorhizobium sp. M1E.F.Ca.ET.041.01.1.1
GGTCCTGCTCGAAGCCGGAGGCGTTCATATGCTCCTGTCCCCGCCGGTAGCAGATCGTCACCTCCTCGGCGCCGAGCAGCTTCGACTGCACCGCGGCATCGATCGCCGTCATGCCGCCGCCGATGACGACAACCCGCCGCCCGACCGGCAGGCTGGAAAGATCGCTCGCTTGCCTGAGTTCCGCGATGAACTCGACGGCGTTGGCGACACCGTCGGCATCCTCACCTTCGGCGCTGAGCGCGTTGACGCCGCCAAGCCCGATGCCGAGGAACACGGCGTCATAGTTGCGGATCAGGTCCGAGAGCTGGAAGTCGCGGCCGAGCGCCTTGCCGTTCTGGATGTCGATGCCGCCGATCGAGGTGACATAGTCGACCTCGGCCTGGGCGAAATCGTCGACGCTCTTATAGGCGGCGATGCCGTATTCGTTGAGGCCGCCGGCCTTCGGCCGCACCTCGAGGATGGTGACGTCATGGCCATGGCGGGCAAGGCGGTGCGCCGCCGCTAGACCCGAAGGCCCGGCGCCGACCACCGCGACCGTCTTTCCGGTCGGCTCGGCGCGCTTGTAGAACTGCTTGTCCTCGTCCATCGCGACGTCGGTCGCGTAGCGCTGCAGCCGGCCGATCTGCACCGGCTTGCCTTCCGCGACCTCGCGCACGCAGACCTCTTCGCACAGCGTCTCTGTCGGGCAGACGCGAGCGCACATGCCGCCAAGGATGTTCTGATCGAAAATCGTCTTGGCCGAGCCCAGCGGATTGCCGGTCGCGATCTGCCGGATGAACATCGGAATGTCGATCGAGGTCGGGCATGCATTCATGCACGGCGCGTCGTAGCAGAAATAGCAGCGATCGGCCTCGACCAGCGCCTCGTGGTGATCGAGCGGCGGATGCAGGTCGGAAAAATTGTCGCCATATTGCTCGGAAGACAGCCGGCCGCCGGCAATGCCTTCGATGAAATGACCAGTCGCCATTCCAGTTCCCCTTTGTTTTCGTTTTGGGGAAGGCTAGCACGTTTTATTTTTTTATCAATTGGTCAATTTTCGACCAAGTCGCTGTAATGGCCAGATAAAAACTTGACAGTTGTTGTCATATTATAGCGGCAACTGCTGTCTCCGACGGCTCGCTGCTTGCGATCCTGTGGCCATGGATCGACCTGATCTCATCGGCGACAAGCTCCTGCAGCCGCCACAGATTGCGGTCACGGATGCCGAACGCTTCCAGATGACTGACGGTGTTGTGGAGATACTCTGCGCCGGAACCGACATGGCCGCACGCGCGCGCCAGCACCCATGCCACCTTCTCCAGCGGCTGTCCGACAGATGTGCCCCTGCCGGTCACGCCGACCCAGAAACCAAGCGCTCGCAACGATCCTTGCGCCGTGCGTACCGGGACCCATCTGACCGAGCTGACGGCCTCGTGATCGTCGATCTCACGCCGCAGCAGTCTTTCGATCTGGGCCGGCTTCTCGCCGTCGGGCAGGCGATAGATCACGCCTTCGCAGCGCCCGCCCCGTTCCAGCGCCATCATCAGGCCAGGCTGCGCGGCGCTGCCCCTCCAGCGCACCAGGTCCAGGCAGAAGGAGCGATGCCAGCCATAGGCCGAGGCGCGCCGCTGCTCGACCGATTCGAAGGCCGGCTTCCAGATCAGCGAGCCATAGGCGAACACCCAGAGCGGCCCCGCGTCCGCTTCGCCCGACAGGCGCAAGGCAAGCGCGCGGAAATCGTCGTCGATCAACTGTGTCCACTCTCCGCTCGGACCAGGATCTGCCTCCTCCCGGTGGCACAGAGCGACAAGCTCAGGCGTGAGCGACATTCGGCGCATGGAAAACAAGAGCCCCTCTTTGACGCCAGCAAAGTCGAAAACCGCGGAACACGCAAGATCGCTGGCCCGGCGCGCCTTGCCGTCCACGATTTCCGGCCCAGATGTCGGATTTCTGTCGCCGAGATCGTCCTAGGATGGATCGAAGCGCGATCGCTGCCTGAACCGGTGAGGAGACCGACCATGCCGAATTCCCCAAAACCCTTCTTCTGGTACGAACTGATGACCACCGACCTCGACGCCGCCGAGGCCTTTTACATCGCCGTCGTCGGCTGGAGGGCCGAGCCCTTCGACAAGGCGCCGGGCATGCCCCGCTACATCGTTATGAACTCCAGCATGCGCGGCGTCGGCGGGCTGATGACGATGCCGGAAGACGCCGCCAAGATGGGCATGCCGCCGACCTGGCTGGGCTATATCTATACCAAGGACGTCGACGCCTCGACGAAGGCGCTGCAGGATGCGGGCGGCTCCGTCCACCGCGCACCGGACGACATCCCTGGCGTCGGCCGCTTCGCCGTCGTTGCCGACCCGCAGGGCGCGACCTTCATGTTCCTGCAGCCCAACCAGCCTGCCCAGCCGCCGGTGCCGGCCACCACGCTTGGCCATGTTGGCTGGCACGAGCTTTACACCTCGGACTGGAAGGCGGCGTTCGACTTCTATTCAAGCCAGTTCGGCTGGGAGAGCGCCGGTCAGTTCGACATGGGCGAGATGGGCATCTACCAGACCTTCGGCGCCGGGCCTGAGTCCGGCGGCGGCATGATGAACAAGCCGCCGCAGATCCCGGTCCCGGTCTGGCAGTTCTATTTCAACGTCGACGCGATCGATGCCGCCGCCAAGCGCGTCACCGACAATGGCGGCAAGGTGCTGATGGGGCCGATGGAAGTGCCGAGCGCGCAGTGGGTCGTCCAATGCCAGGACCCGCAAGGCGCTCATTTCGCGTTGCTGGCGCCGGTTCGGTAGAATTGCCGATGTCTCCTGGGGGCGGGACAATCGCATATGGCGGCGACAGTCCCTCACTCCGGCCGCTGCGCGGCCACCTCTCCCATGAACATGGGGGAGAGGTGGCTCGGCGAAGCCGAGACGGAGTGGGGGAGCGCCATGTGCGATTGCCCTGCCCCTCGTGGGAAGATGTGCGGTCCACCCTCCACAATTACTGCGAAGGATAGACAGAACAGAGGGGGCGCTTGTCCCGCCGGCGCTGGCCCTCCCAGGTGTCACTCCGGCGTCAGCACCGCCACTTTGAGGTCGGGCGTCTTCGCGCCGCTGAGCTGCACCGTGGCCGGACCGGCGGACAGCTTGAAGCGTACGCTCTTGCGAATGCCCGGGCAGGTCTTCACGCCGCTGAAACCCGCCGACTTCACGGCATGGCCGTCCTGCACGATATCGATCCAGGCCTCATCGGACAGGCTGAACTGGAGCTCGCCTTCAGGCGGCACGGTCACGCTTGCCGTCGCGCCGAACGTGCCGGCTGCCGGTGCACGTTGCGGCGGCACTTCAAAGCTGACCACGTCGACTGCTGCGAGCGAGAAATCCACCGCTTGCCCGACCGCTAGCGTAGCGCCGGACTGCGCGGCTGGCGCCGCCGGAAACAGAGCCTGCTCTCGCGTGACCGGCCATTTGAAGGAATCGCAGCCCGCGTCGCCGGCCATGGCGAAGCTCGTGCCTGCAAGGAGTGCGAATAGGCTGATGGCGACTTTTTTCATGGCAAAGGGATTCCCGCATGGTTTGGTGTATCCGAATATCAATACAACCACAGGGAGACAATTGCAACTATTGCGAGAGCGCACCAGAGCGATGAAACCATGCCACTCACCGAATGTTGACGGCAGGCGGAGGGAAGTGAGTGGTCCATTGTCGCACGATAACTTATGGCCGGTCGCGAGGGGTAAAATGGAGTTTTAGATGAAGCTTTTTGAAGGTCTCGCCCGCTATCAGCCGCAGGCTCTGGGCGCACTCCGCATCATGACCGCCTTGCAGTTCATCGAACATGGCTCACAGAAGCTGTTCAACTTCCCGATCAGCGCCGAGCCGCATGCCCTCACCGGGCTGACGACGGCTGCCGCCATTCTCGAATTCGCCGGCGGCATCCTGCTGGCCCTTGGCCTTTTCACCCGCCCGGTCGCCTTCCTTCTCGCCGGAGAAATGGCGATCGCCTATTTCATGGCGCACATGCCGCGCGACTTCTTTCCGGTCAACAACGGCGGCGACGCGGCGATCTCGTTCTGCATCATCTTCCTCTATCTGATATTCGCAGGCCCGGGCGCCTTCGCGCTGGACAACCGGCGCAGCGCCTGATCTGCCGAGCCATGCGCGCCTGTTTTTCAGGCGCGCATCCGCTCGAAATTGGCGTCGAACAGCGGCGCCGCTTGAATGCGGGCCGCATGGCGTTTGCCAAGGATTTCTATCTCGAAGCCGTCGGTTTTGTCGGCGATCTCCTTCGGTACGTAGCCCATGGCCACCGACATCTTCGAATGGTGCGCATAGCCGCCGGACGTCACCCAGCCGCGCACGGCGCCGTCATGCCAGATCGCCTCGTCGCCGATGACATCGGCATCGTCTGCCTCGACGATGAAGGCGCGCAGCCTCAGCTTGCCGCCTTGCTTGCGCTCGACGAGCGCTGCTTCCTTGCCGATGAAGTCAACCTCCTTGCCATAGGCGACGAACCGGTCGAGTCCAGCCTCCAGCGGCCCATAAATCGGCCGGTATTCACGCGCCCATGAGCCGTAGTTCTTTTCGAGCCTGAGCGCATTGAGCGCGCGCGAGCCGAACAGGCCGATGCCGAATTCCTCGCCTGCTGCCATCAGCGCCTGGTACGCGGCACGCTGATATTCCGGTGCCACCCAGATCTCGTAGCCGAGATCGCCGGTATAGCTGACGCGGCCGACCAGGCAGGGCGCCATGCCGATATCCATCCTCGCAACCGCCATGAACGGGAACGCGGCGTTGGAGACATCGGTGCGGGTGACTTTGGCCAGCACCTCCCTCGCCTTCGGGCCTGCGATGGCAAGGCCGGCGAGCTTCTGCCCCAGCGCCTCGATGCGCACCGAGCCGTCCTTGGGCAGATGCGCCTCGAACCAGCGCATATGGTACTGCTCGGCAACGCCGGAGCCGGCGATGAACCATTCGTTGCTGTTGGTATTGGGGGCGCCGACATTGGCAAGCGTGAAATCGCCGATCAGCTTGCCATCTTCCTTCAGCATCGGCGCCAGCGTCATGCGGCCAGGCTTGGGTAATTTGCAGGCGAGCACGTGGTCCAGCCAGGCCGCGGCGCCCTCGCCCGAGACCTTGTATTTGGCGAAGCTCGAAATCTCCGACAGGCCGACGCCGTTGCGAACGGCAGCGACCTCGCTTGCGACATGGTCGAAGTCGCTCGAGCGTCGCCACGAGAACTCGTCCTTGACGCCTTCGGGCGCATACCAGAGCGGCACTTCCAGCCCATAGGCCACGCCCCATTGCGCACCCTTGGCCGACAGCGTGTCGTAGAGAGGCGTCGTCTTCAGTGGACGCCCCGCGGGCAGCTCCTCATTCGGGAAGCGGATCGAGAAGCGCCGCGAGTAATTCTCGCGCACCTTGGCGTTGGTGTAGGCCATCGTCGCCCAGTCGCCATAGCGTGCGACGTCCATCGCCCAGATATCGGCGCCGGGATCGCCTTCGATCATCCAGTTGGAGAGCGCGAGGCCAACGCCGCCCCCTTGAGAAAAGCCCGCCATGACGCCGCAGGCGACCCAGAAGCCCGGCAGGCCGCGCACCGGGCCGACCAGCGGATTGCCGTCCGGTGCAAAGGTGAACGGGCCATTGATGATCTGCTTGATGCCCGTCTTCTGGAAGGCCGGAAAATGGCGGAAGCCGACTTCCAGCGACGGCGCGATTCGGTCGATATCCGGCTCCAGCAGCTCATGGCCGAAATTCCAAGGTGTGGAGAATTCGGACCAGACCTTGTTCGCCTTTTCATAGGTGCCCATCAGCATGCCGCCGCGCTCCTGGCGCAGATAGAGCTCGCCGTCGAAATCGACCGCGTGGATGATCTCGGTACCGGTCTTCTTGTTCCAGTCGGCGACCTCCGGCATGTCCTCGGTGATCAGGTACATGTGTTCCATCGCCAGCACCGGCAGCTCGAGCCCAACCATGCGGCCGACCTCGCGCGCCCACAGCCCGCCGGCATTGACGACATGCTCAGCGATCACCTCGCCCTTGTTGGTGATGACGCGCCACAAGCCGTCAGGCCGGCGCACGATGTCCTCGACCTTGGTGAAACGCTCGACCTCGGCGCCCAGTTTCCGCGCCGCCTTGGCATAGGCATGCGTCACGCCCGATGGGTCGAGATGGCCGTCCTCCTTGTTGCGCACCGCGCCGACGAATTGCTTTGGATCGAGGAGCGGCATCAGTTCGGCCGCTTCCTTTGCCGAGATCACCTCGAGGTCGATGCCGAGATAGCGCCCTTTCGAAACGACGCCGCGCAGCCAGTCGAGCCGCGCCTCGGTCGCCGCCAAAAGCACGCCGCCGGTGAGGTGCACGCCCGTCGCCTGGCCGGAAAGCTCCTCGATCTCCTTGTAGAGCGAGATCGTGTATTTCTGCAGCTTGGCGACGTTGGGGTCGCCATTGATGGTGTGCATGCCGCCGGCCGCATGCCAGGTCGAGCCCGAGGTCAGCTCGTCGCGCTCCAGAAGCACGACATCGGTCCAACCGTGGCGGGCGAGATGGAACAGCACCGAGCATCCGACGACACCGCCGCCGATGACCACGACCTTTGCATGCGATTTCATGGGGTTTTTCTCGTTGGTTCAGTGATTTGGATGACTAAATGGATTCAGGATGGGAGGAGCAGATTAACGTTGCGATCCTTCCAACACCCCTCATCCGTCTTGGCGCTTCGCGCCAATCCACCTTCTCCCACAAGGGGAGAAGGAGGGCGCTCAACCTTCTCCCCTTGTGGGAGAAGGTGGCCGAGCGAAGCTCGGTCGGATGAGGGG
>NZ_RZSL01000343.1:0-6768 GCF_003997355.1 Mesorhizobium sp. M1E.F.Ca.ET.041.01.1.1
CTTGATGACATGGTAGTTGGTGACGATGACGCCGCTCGGATCGACCAGCACGCCGGAGCCCAGCGAGGACTGCGCACGCGGCTGGGCGCGGCCGAAGAACTCCTCGAAGAAGGGATCGCCCTCGAAGGGCGAGGTCACCTTGGCGGTCTGCGAGGCGTAGACATTGACCACGGCAGGCGCCGTCTGCTTGACCAGCGGCGCGAAGGAAAGCTGCACCTCCTCGCGGCCGAACGGCACGCGCTTGTCAGGGCCCGAGGTGGCGTTCTCGCCTTCGACGCCATGCAGCAGATCGGTCAGCACGTCGGAGAGGCCGGGGTCTGCCGGCTTGGCGGCGTCCTCGGCCGATGCCTGTCTGACGGCCGGCGCCCCGGCGAAAGCGGCAAGCGCGCAAACTGCAATGAGAAACAGCCGTTTGAGGTGCATTCCGAATCCTCCAGATCAGGCGCCATTGTCCCGACGATTGTGCAGAATGAAAGGCCAATGCACGGAAATCAGGCGCTTGTCGCGCAAAAGCATGAGCCTGCGTGCGAAAATCCGCCCGCTCCCGGGCTCAGCCTCCAAAATGCAAAAGGGGCCCGCAGGCCCCTCGCATTCAATTTCGAAAGCCGAGACCTCAGGCGGCCGCGGCTTCCTCGTTGCCGCCTTCGGCCTCGAGGCGGGCGCGGTCGGCTGCGCCCTTGGCCGAGGTGTCGCGGGCGACGAACTCGATCACCGCCATCGCGGCGTTGTCGCCCTTGCGGAAGCCCGCCTTCATGATGCGCAGATAGCCACCGTTGCGCTGCGCGTAACGCGGCGCAATCGTCTCGAATAGGCGCTTCACGACCGGCTCGTTGCCGATCTGGGCGATGACCTGACGACGGGCGTGCAGGTCGCCGCGCTTGCCGAGCGTCACCAGCTTCTCGACGATCGGACGCAGGTCCTTCGCCTTCGGCAGGGTGGTGACGATCTGCTCGTGCTCGATCAGCGACACGGCGAGGTTGGCGAACATCGACTTGCGGTGGCTTACGCTGCGGGCGAAGCGACGGCCTTTGAAACCGTGGCGCATGGCTCTTTTCCTTCTTCAGTTGTTCAAGAGGCCACGGCCTCTGATGGTTTTCCGCATGACCGTCGGATCGAGCGGCTCGCGCCGCCGATCCTTGGAATTCATGCTCAATATTGGTCTTCGTAACGCTTGGCGAGGTCTTCGATGTTTTCCGGCGGCCAGTCCGGCACTTCCATGCCGAGGTGCAGGCCCATCGCTGCCAGCACTTCCTTGATCTCGTTCAGCGACTTGCGGCCGAAGTTCGGGGTGCGCAGCATCTCGGCTTCGGTCTTCTGGATCAGGTCGCCGATATAGACGATGTTGTCGTTCTTCAGGCAGTTGGCCGAACGCACCGAGAGTTCCAGCTCGTCGACCTTCTTGAGCAGCGCCGGGTTGAAGGCGAGCTCGGTGACGGCCTCGGCGGCGACTTCCTTCTGCGGCTCGTCGAAGTTGACGAACAGGGCGAGCTGATCCTGCAGGATGCGGGCGGCGAAAGCCACCGCGTCCTCGCCCGAGATCGAACCGTCGGTCTCGATCGTCATGGTCAGCTTGTCATAGTCGAGAACCTGGCCCTCGCGGGTGTTCTCGACCTTGTAGGAGACCTTCTTGACCGGCGAATAGAGGCTGTCGACCGGGATCAGGCCGATCGGCGCGTCCTCGGCGCGGTTGCGCTCGGCCGGCACGTAGCCCTTGCCGGTGTCGACGGTGAACTCCATGCGGATCTCGGCGCCCTCGTCCAGCGTGCAAATGACGTGGTCGGGGTTGAGGATCTCGACGTCGCCCACGGTCTGGATGTCGCCGGCGAGCACGGCGCCCGGGCCCTGCTTGCGCACGACCATGCGCTTGGGACCATCGCCTTCCATGCGGATGGCGATTTCCTTGATGTTGAGCACGATGTCGGTCACGTCCTCGCGCACGCCGGCGATGGACGAGAATTCATGCAGCACGCCGTCGATCTGCACGGCGGTAACGGCCGCGCCCCGCAGCGAAGACAGAAGCACGCGCCGCAGCGCGTTGCCGAGGGTGAGGCCGAAGCCGCGTTCGAGCGGCTCTGCCACCAGCGTGGTCAGCGTCTTCTTCTTCGACGAGAACTCGATCTTGTTCGGCTTGATCAGTTCCTGCCAGTTTTTCTGGATCATTGTGTCTTCCTTCCTTTGACCCGCCACCATCCAATCGTGGCGGGCAGCCTGGAAATCCGCGCAGCAGCGCCTCGGCGCTCACGCGGTGTTCAAAAATATTAGACGCGGCGCTTCTTACGCGGGCGGCAGCCATTGTGCGGGATCGGCGTCACATCACGGATCGAGGTGATGGTGAAGCCGGCCGCCTGCAGGGCGCGCAGCGCCGATTCGCGACCGGAGCCGGGTCCGCAGACCTCGACCTCAAGCATGCGCATGCCGTGTTCCTGGGCCTTCTTGGCGACGTCCTCGGCAGCCATCTGGGCGGCGAACGGGGTCGACTTGCGCGAACCCTTGAAGCCCTGGGCGCCGGCCGACGACCAGGCAATCGAATTGCCCTGCGCGTCGGTGATAGTGATCATCGTATTGTTGAAGGTCGAATTGACGTGGGCAACGCCCGACGAGATGTTCTTGCGTTCGCGGCGGCGAACACGAGCGGCTTCCTTGGCCATGGTAGTCCTTTCAGTTGATCTCTACACCGCCGTAACGCCAGCGGCTCCACCTTTAGAAGCGAGTAGTGAATAGGGAATAGCGAATAGAGTCCCCTACTCGCTAATGGCTACTCGCTATTCGCTCAATTACTTCTTCTTGCCGGCGATCGCCTTGGCCGGGCCCTTGCGGGTGCGCGCATTGGTGTGCGTGCGCTGGCCGCGGACTGGCAGCGAGCGGCGGTGACGCAGGCCGCGGTAGCAGCCGAGGTCCATGAGCCGCTTGATGTTCATCGAGACTTCGCGGCGCAGGTCGCCTTCGACCTGATAGTCGCGGTCGATCGTCTCGCGGATCTGCAGCACTTCCGCGTCGGTCAGCTGGTTGACGCGGCGGTCCGCCGGGATGCCGACCTTGTCGACGATCTCCTGGGCAAACTTCTTGCCGATGCCGTGAATGTACTGAAGCGCGATGACGACGCGCTTGTTGGTCGGAATGTTGACGCCGGCTATACGAGCCATTTGTTCTCATCTCCATGTGGGCCGGACGTGCCGGCGCTATCTAAGTTGCCCCGCGTCCGGTGGAGGCCGGCCCTTGCGGGAGTTTCCTGGTTCAAAACGACTGCCCTGCCCTTGCGGGCAAGCAAAGTCCATGCCTGACAGGAAGACGGGCCGCCATACCCCAACGGCTCCCTCCAGTCAAGCGCAATCTTTGCTTGTCGGAACGACCTACCTCGCCGTCGCCGCGAGCACCTTCTCGATCTCCGCGGTCACCCCGTCGATACTGGCCATGCCATCGACGGTCTTCAGCCTGCCTTTGGCGTAATAATAGCCGGTCAGCGGCGCCGTCTTCTTGTAATATTCCCGCAGGCGCTCCTCGAACACAGCCGGGTTGTCGTCCTTGCGTACAGGCTGGCCTGCGGCCTGGGCATCCTCAGCGCGCTTGACGATGCGTCCCACCAGCGCCTTGTCGTCGACGACGAGCTCGATGACACAGTCCAGCGCAATATTGCGCTCCGAAAGCATAGCCTCCACGGCATCGGCCTGTATCAGCGTGCGCGGATATCCGTCGAGGATGAAGCCTCTGGCGCAATCGGGCTGGTCGATCCGTTCGGCGACGATCGCGTTGACGATCGCATCCGACACCAGCTCGCCGGCATCCATTACAGCCTTGGCACGCTTGCCGACCTCGGTTCCGGCCTGGACGGCGGCACGCAGCATGTCACCCGTCGAAAGCTGGGGTATGCCATGTTTGTCTACCAGTCTCTGTGCTTGCGTCCCCTTGCCCGCTCCTGGCGGCCCAAGCAATATCAGCCTCATCTGCTCCTCTTACCCCCACGCAACTTCGACTTCTTGATCAGGCCCTCATACTGGTGCGCGATCAGGTGACCCTGAATCTGCGCCACCGTGTCGAGCGTGACACTGACCACGATCAGAAGCGATGTGCCACCGAGGTAGAAAGGTACGCCAGTCGCTGAAATCAGGAACTCGGGCAGCAGACACACCAGCACCAGGTAGACGGCGCCGATGACGGTGATACGCGTCAGAACATAGTCGATATATTCGGCGGTGCGCTCGCCCGGCCGGTAGCCCGGGATGAAGCCGGAATGCTTCTTGAGCTGGTCGGCCGTGTCCTTCGGGTTGAAGACGATCGCCGTGTAGAAGAAGGCGAAGAAGATGATCATCGCCGCGTAGAACACCATGTAGAGCGGTTGGCCGTGGCCGAGGGAGGCCAGAATCGTGCTCGCCCAGGCCGGCAGGTTCGTCGTCTGCGAGAAGCCAGCGACCGTTGCCGGCAGAAGCAGCAGCGAGGAGGCGAAGATCGGCGGGATGACGCCCGAGGTGTTGAGCTTCAGCGGCAGGGGCGAGGTGTCGCCCTGGAACATGCGGGTGCCGACCTGACGCTTCGGATACTGGATGAGCAGGCGCCGCTGGGCGCGCTCGAAGAAGACGATGACACCGATGACGACGACCGCGAGCACGATGATCGCGAGAATGAGGCCGGTGGACAGCGCGCCGGTGCGGCCGAGTTCCAGCGTGCCGGAGATGGCGCGCGGCAGGCCGGCGACGATGCCCGAGAAGATGATCAGCGAAATGCCGTTGCCGATGCCACGGGCGGTGATCTGCTCGCCGAGCCACATCAGGAACATGGTGCCGCCGACGAGCGTGACAACCGTCGAGATGCGGAAGAACATGCCGGGATCGTTGACGATGCCATTGCCGCCCTCGAGGCCGATCGAAATGCCGTAGGCCTGCACCAGAGCGAGCAGCACCGTGCCGTAGCGCGTGTACTGGTTGATGATCTTGCGGCCCTGCTCGCCCTCCTTCTTCAGCGCTTCCAGCGACGGGATGACCGAGGTCATGAGCTGCATGATGATGGAGGCGGAGATGTAGGGCATGATGCCCAGCGCGAAGATCGCCATGCGCTGCACGGCGCCGCCGGCAAACATGTTGAACATGCCGAGCACGCCCTTGCTTTGCGAGGAGAAGGCCTGCGCGAAAGCGTCGGGATTGATGCCGGGAAGCGGGATGTAGGTGCCGAGGCGGTAGACGAGCAGCGCGCCGATGGTGAACCAGATGCGCTTCTTCAGATCCTCGGCCTTGGCGAAGGCCGCAAAATTCAGATTGGAGGCTAGTTGTTCAGCAGCCGAAGCCATGCCTGATTCTCCGCTAGGTCACGCTCGATGCCCGCAGCTCAGGCGGTGCGTGTCACCGAAGCTCACGAGATAAGCTCCGGACCGTAAACATGCAAGCGGCCGCGTTGACGCGGCCGCCTAATTGACTAGATCGAAGCGCGCTTCGCCGGCAAAAACGAAGTCATTCCCGCCGGCCGTGCTTCAAATCGCCGTTACTCGGCGGCGGCCGCTTCCGGCAGCTTCACCGAACCGCCGGCCTTCTCGATCTTCTCGATCGCCGCCTTGGAGGCACCGGCGACGTCGAAGCTGAGCTTGGCCTTGAGCTCGCCGTCGGAGAGAACGCGCACGCCGTCCTTGGCGCGGCGGATGACGCCGGCGGCAATCAGGGCCTCGGCCGTCACGGTCGCCTTGGCATCGAGCTTCTTGGCATCGACAGCAGCCTGGATGCGGGCGAGCGACACGACGGTGAAGCTCTTGCCGAACAGGTTGTTGAAGCCGCGCTTCGGCAGGCGACGGTAGAGCGGCATCTGGCCGCCCTCGAAGCCGTTGATGGCGACGCCGGAGCGCGCCTTCTGGCCCTTGACGCCGCGACCGGCGGTCTTGCCCGAGCCGGAGCCGATGCCGCGACCGAGGCGCTTCCTGGAATGCGTGGCGCCGTCCTTGTCACGCAGATCGTTGAGTTTCATCTTCGTTCTCCTGCGCTTCCGTTCAGGCCTCGTCCACGACGCGGACGAGGTGCTGGACGGCGGCGATCATGCCGCGCACGGAAGGGGTATCTTCCAGCGTGCGCCGCTTGTGCATCTTGTTGAGGCCGAGGCCGACCAGCGTCGCGCGCTGCTCCTTCGGCCGGCGGATCGGCGAACCGATCTGCTCGACGGTAATGGTCTTGGTAGCTTTCTTGGCCATGGTCTAAATCCCTGGTCAGCGTCGACTATTCTTCGGTCGCAACGGCGGTGCCGCGGCGAGCCTGAAGGGTCGAATACTTGATGCCGCGCGCGGCAGCCACATCCTTCGGATGCATCTGGCTCTTCAGCGCGTCGAAGGTGGCGCGAACCATGTTGTAGGGGTTCGACGAACCCATCGACTTGGCGACCACGTCATGCATGCCGAGCGTCTCGAAGACGGCGCGCATTGGGCCACCCGCGATGATGCCGGTACCCTGCTTGGCGGCGCGCAGCAGAACGCGTCCGGCGCCCCAGCGGCCCTCGACGTCGTGATGCAGCGTGCGGCCCGAGCGCAGCGGCACGAAAATCATGTCGCGCTTGGCCGACTCGGTCGCCTTGCGGATCGCCTCCGGCACTTCGCGCGCCTTGCCGTGGCCGAAGCCGACGCGGCCCTTCTGGTCGCCGACGACGACGAGAGCGGCAAAGCCGAAGCGACGGCCGCCCTTCACCACCTTGGCGACGCGGTTGATGTGGACGAGCTTGTCCACCATACCGTCGTCGCGCTCTTCGCGCTCACGCTCGCGGCCGCGGCCGCCTTCCCTACGTTCCTGTGCCATGTCCTAGTCC
>NZ_RZSL01000344.1:0-6753 GCF_003997355.1 Mesorhizobium sp. M1E.F.Ca.ET.041.01.1.1
TGACAGCGTCGTGTTGGAAACGATGACGCTGTCACGGGCTGGATTGCGCAGCGCAAGTCTTGCAGGCGAAACCGGGGGGCTGTCGGGCAAACCGCTGTTCGAGCGCTCGACCGCGGTGCTCGCCCGGATGCGCAAGCTGCTCGGCCCGGAGATGGCCATCATAGGCGTCGGCGGCGTCGACTCGGCCGAAACCGCACTGGAGAAGACCCGCGCCGGCGCCGACCTGGTCCAGCTCTACACCGGCATGATCTATGCCGGCCCGGCGCTGCCTGGCCGCATCGTTGCCGGCATGGCGCGGTTTGTGGAAAGGGAAAGACTGACTTCGCTGCGTGAGCTACGCGACAGCAGAGTTGACGCCTGGGCCGCTAGATCACTTTAGGAAGCCGCTCCGAGCGGCATCTCCAAAGCGAACTCACTCAGCTGGTCGAGGACTGACTCAGCTCACCATGCAACGCCTGCAGCCGGTAGGAATTCAGGGTCTCGACCATCTTTTCCGTTGATAGACGCCAGCCCCGGGGGAGACCACCCTCAATTCTGGGTCTCCCATCAGATCGGGGCTTGGCGCTAGGTTCGAAGCGAAACCCGACCGCCTTAGATCGTCTCTGCCTGCGGATATGGAAACCCTGAACATCCTGCCAGGCAATTTTGAATGGCGTCCGAATAAGACCGCCGCCAACCGTGAACCCGCCGCCATCCAAGATTAAAAAGTGCGGCCGGATGATCAACCAGGCGAAAATCAGTAAGCACAGCCCAAAGAAGGATATGCCAAGCGAACCCGCCACAATCATTTTGAGCGCCGCGAATATTGGTTTATTCATAGATTCCCGGATCAAATAAGCTCCTAGCCAAACAAAGGCTGCGCTTGGGACGAGGCATAAAAATCCTTTCGTGCGTGACCCTTTTATGATCATAGGCTCTACTTGCTGAACCTCCCCGCTCATTGTTTCCCCCTATATGCTAGACACCCGCAACTCTAGCAATATAGAACAATCTAGCTCCCCTTTCTACAGAAACGGCTAAAATGCCGTGCGCACCCTGAGCCGCAGCACCGCGAGCAGGCTCAACCCACGCACCAGCAGGAAGACATGCAGTGCCGCCCACAGGCCGCTGTTGCCGAAGGCCGGCGCCAGCGTGATGAGCGCGGCGCTGAATGCGAGGAACGACACGAGCATCATGTTGCGCATATCGCGCGACCAGGTGGCGCCGATGAAGACGCCGTCCAACTGGAACGCCAGCACGCCGCTCAGCGCCGTGAAGGCGGCCCAGGGCAGATAGGTGTCGGCGACCGCGCGGACCTCCGGCGCCGTGGTCACCAGCGCCACCAGGCTGGCACCGGCGGTCAGCAGAACAAGGCTGGCGGCGCCAGCGAGACCGAAACCCCAGATCAAGGTCAGCCGCACGGCCTGACGGAAGGGCGTCGCCGCATGCGCGCCGACGGCGCGGCCGGCAAGCTGCTCCGCGGCGGTGGCAAAACCGTCGAGGAAATAGCCGGCGACGAGGAAGAAGTTCATCAGCACGGCGTTGGCGGCGAGCGTCACCGTGCCGAACTGCGCGCCCTGCCTGGTGAACAACGCGAAGGCGGCGAGCAGCGAGAAGGAGCGGATCATGATGTCGCGGTTGAGCGACAGCATGCGCCTGTAGGCCGGCAGGTCGAGGATGCGCCGGCGCGACGGCCGCTCCAGCTTGCGGAAGCGGCTGAGCACGATGGCGAGGCCGAGCAGCATCGCCAGGAACTCGCCGGTGACGGTCGCCCAGGCGACGCCGGCAACGCCCCAGCCGAGCTCGAGGCCGAGCAGGAAACAGAGCAGGATGTTGATGCCGTTGAGCACCGCCTGCAGCATCAACCCCAGCCCGCCTTCGCCGCGCCCCAGCACGTAGCCCAGTATGGCGTAGTTGACGAGCGAGAAGGGCGCGGCGAGCAGCCTGATGCGGATATAGACCGACATCGCGGCACTGACGCGCGGCTCGGCGCCCATGAACCACTGGCCGGCCACGGCAAAGAGCGGCGCAAGCGCCGCAAGCACGACGCCGGCGACGACCGCGATCAGCACGGCCCGCCAGAGCACCGCCTGCTCCTCCAACGGATCGCCGCGCCCGAAGGCCTGTGCAACAAGGCCGGTGGTGCCGGAGCGCAGGAAGTTGAAGGTGGTGAACACGACGTCGAAGACCAGCGCTCCCGCCGCCAAGCCGCCGAGAAGGGCCGCGTCGCCGAACTGCCCGACCACCGCGGTATCGACGATGCCGAGCAGCGGCGTCGTCAGATAGGCGAGCGTCATCGGCCCGGCAATCGCCAGCACCGATCGGTTGGTGACGATGAAGGATCTGGCGTTGATCTGGGTCGCGCCCTTGTCCAAGGACTGCTGCCTCGCTCGTTGCGGCTTGATCGCACGGCCGATGTGCCCCAGTTTGCGGCTGCCGTGCAATCGCCATCCAGCGGCGGTCAACCGAATTCCCGGACTGGCGCAGGAAGATTGGCGCAGGCCGCCCTCATCATGCCCTTGCAGATCGTCCACCATCCCGACTACGACGCCGGCTTTGCCGTCAACCACCGGTTTCCGATGAGCAAATATCCGCTGCTCATGGAAGCTTTGCGGAACTGTGGGCTGGCCGTGCAGGACGCGCTTTCGACGCCGGAGCCGGCGCCGCCGGCATGGCTGAAGCTGGCGCATGCTGAAGACTATGTCGACCAGGTACTGGCTTGCGAAGTGCCGGAAAAGATCGAGCGCGAGATCGGTTTTCCGGTCGGGCAGCGCGTTTCGCTCAGGGCACAGCTTGCCACCGCCGGCACGGTGCTGGCCGCAAGGCTGGCGCTGAGACACGGCATAGCCTGCAACGCCGCCGGCGGCAGCCATCACGCCCGGCGCGTGCAAGGCGCCGGCTTCTGCACTTTCAACGACGTAGCCGTCGCGTCGCTGGCGCTGCTTGCGGAGCGCGCCGTCGAAAACATCCTGGTCGTCGATCTCGACGTGCACCAGGGCGACGGCACGGCGGACATCCTGAAGGATGAACCCCGCGCCTTCACCTTTTCCATGCATGGCGAGCGCAACTATCCGCTGCGCAAGATCGCCTCCGACCTCGATGTCGCCCTGCCCGACGGCACCGGCGATGCCGCCTATCTCGATCGGCTCGGCGCCATCCTGCCGGAACTATCGGAAGCAAGGCGCTGGGATATCGTCTTCTACAATGCCGGCGTGGATGTCCATGCCGAGGACAGGCTTGGCCGGCTGGCGCTCTCCGACCAAGGCCTGCGTGCCCGGGACGAGATGGTGATCGCCCATTTCAAGGCCCGCGGCATTCCGCTGTGCGGGGTCATCGGCGGCGGCTATTCGACCGATGTGCCGGCCCTTGCCGCGCGTCACGCCATCCTGTTCGAGGCCGCGGCCCGCTACGCCTGAGTATCAATTGGAGCATGATCTTTTCCGGGCCGGGGTCAGCGAAACAAAAACCGGCAACCACTTTTCGCTTCGCGGTCCTTCGGTTCGGGATCACGCTTTATTTTCGATAGCTGGCGATCCTGAGCAGGATGAAGACCGGCAAGACGATCGCGGCACCGAGCAGGATATAGCCCAGGAAGCGGTCGATGGCGTGGAAGCCGAGATTCCACAAATCGATGAAGAACTGGCGGATGCCGTAGAAGACGTCCATCGGCGACCAGCCGAAGGCGTGCATGACGAGGCCGACGAGGAAGGAAACCACCAGCAGCTTCACGAGCACCCTGAGTGGCGTATCGCCGAGGAAGCGTGTCAGTGCGGACAAGGCCGTTCTCCGGGTTCAAGCTGCCCCGATTCGGCAGCGCGACTTCAGAAATACGCACTCGGTCGTGCGGCATCAAGCAGAGCGGCCGCGGATGCAGCTTTGCCGATTGCTTGAGGCCCCGCCGTCATGGTAACGAGGCTGCTGCGCGGGTATGATGTAATGGTAGCTTGTCAGCTTCCCAAGCTGAACGCGCGGGTTCGATTCCCGCTACCCGCTCCATGCCACACAACAATGCCGGCGCACCCGCCGCGATCAGAGCAGAGTGTCCTTCAGCGGCTGGAGGCGAACGCGATTGTCGTGGCTTGCGCCACAGTCCCGCATGGGGGGAGATGCTTTGCGGCCTCGTCGGCTTCCATCCGCACGATGGTGCGCGACAGGCCGCCGTGCTCTCCGATCCACTGCCGCACCCAGTCGGGATATTGCGAGATCAGGTAATCGGCGGCGACTGCGTTCTGCTCAGCGCCGACGCCATAGGGCAGGTGGAAACCGAAGGAGGCGCGCGGGGTGACGCAGAGCTGGTCGGCAGGCAGGGACAAATAGAGCGTGCAGGCGCTGTCGCACGCGCCGTCGAAGGCCACCGGCTCGTCGGCGGCTCGCAGTTTGGCAACGTGCAAGGCGAAAACTATGATCTGGCCGCCGGGACTGCCGCGCACCGTCTCCGCATCCGCAGGCAGCGTTGTCAGCAAAGCGGCGAATAAAGCTATCGCCCTGGCTATCAATCTCCACCCAATCCGCTGAGGATCGGCGTACATCTTGTTGGCCTCGCTCATCCAGCGAGACCAAGGCTAACATCGAGATGGTTAACAACAGGCAGCTTTGAAAACATCGAACTTCCAGGTCCGCCCACTGCCCGCTCCCTCTCAACAGCAGGGTTTTTGGAAAATCAAGGCGCTTTTCGACCGCATTCCGAAAGGAGCCATCACGTTCATCGAAAGCGTGAAACAAGCGCGTGTCGCCGCAAGCATGACGGACTTGGGCTGCCGCAGGAGAACAGTCGCGCGATTATGGTGAAACGGAAGCCGGCCACCTTGCGATGGCCGGCTGTTGAGTTGGTGAGGCAATTCCAGGAAACAGCGATTTTCCGTCCGGAATTGCCTGGCACTGCTTGGAGCGGATCAGCGCCTCTTTCAAAAAGCTGAACCGCTATGGCCCCTAGAGCCAGATGCCGATCCAGACGCGTTCGCGCCAGCAGCGGCGACGCCAATAGCCATGGCGCCAATAGCGGCGGCAAACCCGTCTCCACACGCGCCGCCGCCTGCGGCGACGACGGCCGTAATACCCATGATGCCAATAACGATGGTAAACCTGCTCCAGTTCGGCTTTATCCTCCCCGTCCTCGAAGACGGTTGGATCCGGCTTGTCGAGCTCATCCAGGATTCCGTTGCCGCCCGGAATACCGGCAACTGCCTTGCTTGGTCCCGCGAGGCTTGCAAGTGCTGCTGCCCCCGCAACGCCAAGCATTCCAGTCAGAAACAACCGACGTTCCATCAAAACCTCCCGAGCTGTTGAGCATCGACAACTCACCCCTCACCCGGAACAGGCTCCAGCGCGCTGCCGATCGGTTTGAACGCGCAGGTAGCATTCTCGTTCCCTATCCCACTTCGCGCAGGATGAAGTCGTGCAGCATCTTGGCCGCCGGCGAGAGCACGCGGTTCTTGACCGTTATCAGGCTGTAGGGCCTGACTTCGATGTCGAACTCGGTCTGGACGACGTCGATTGCGCCAGCCAGTCCGTCGGCGCTCTGGATGAACTTGGCCACCTGGACCGAAACCGGGGCGATGGCATCGGACTGCGCCACCATCACCAGCGTCAAGAGCAGCGAGGAGGTGTTGAGGATGCGGTCGGGAAGCGGGATGTTGCGGTTCAGGAAATTGCTTTCCATCGCCTGGCGCAGCGGCGAGCCGCCGGACTGGAACACCCAGTCATAGGCGGCCGTCTCCTCGAGACCGACCATCTTGCCGCTGGCAAGCGGATGGCCCCTGCGCACGATCAGGCAGGCCTTCTCGATGCCGATGACGCGCGATTCGAACAGCCGCGGATTGAGGTCGTCTGGAATGCGGGCGATGATGAAGTCGTGGCGGGAGGCGATCAACTCGCGGGCGAGCACGTTCGACGTCTCGACCTGCATGGTGATCTCGATGCGCGGGTAGAGGCGACGAATCTCGCGAATCGCCGGCACGGCCAGTTCGATTGCCGGCGCGGTCACGGCGCCGAGGAACACCGAGCCGCCCTTGCCGGCCTTGAGCTCCAAAATCTCGCGGTCCGCTTCGCGCATCTCGAGCAGGATCGAGCGGGCGCGCCGGGCGAGCGCTTGGCCGTAAGGGGTCAGCGTCACGCCGCGCGGCAGCCGCTCGCACAACTTGACCGCGAGCACCGCCTCCATCTCGGCGATCATGCGCGAGGCCGCCGGCTGGGAGATGTTCATGACCTGCGCGGCGGCGCTCACCCGTCCGTGATCGTCAAGGGCGGCGATCATGCGCATATGGCGCAGGCTCAGGCCGCTGCGCAGGAGCGGCTCACCGTCTCCCGGGATCTTCTCGTAAGTTACTGAAATCGCATCAGGATCGCGTAACGCTGCCATGGATCTTCCAGCCTTTTCGCCAGCTTCCTGCCGCATGCTAAACCATACCGGTTTCGGTATAGCAACCACCAAAGATCGCATTTGACAGTTATGTCAAAGGAACCCACCCTTCGCGCGTTCCGAGGCGCAACGGTCGGCAACGAGCAAAATCGTATCGATTGAAACTGCGTCGCGGGGCCGATTGGGAGGATACCGGAGATCGATAAAGCCGACAGAGGCGCGACCGCGCTCCTGCTCGGCTGCGCGGCCCGCGAAGCCCCGAGGTGTCGCGTCCATCAACCAGGGAGAGTAATGTGAAGATCATCAAGACACTGGCCGCCGTCGCGGCCCTTGGCGTCGCTGCCATGACCTATTCGGCACACGCCGCCGACAAGGGTCTCGTCGGCGTGCTGATGCCGACCAAGACCTCGCAGCGC
>NZ_RZSL01000345.1:0-6753 GCF_003997355.1 Mesorhizobium sp. M1E.F.Ca.ET.041.01.1.1
GTTGAAGACACTGCGTATCCGCGGCGATGCGGCTGAGCTGGCGAAAAGCGTCGAGGCACTTTCCGGCAGCTGAGATCGTATCGATCAGAATATCGCCAGCTCACCTCCCCCGTTTGCGGGGAGGGGGCTATTTGACAAACCCGGCGATGGCACGGTGACGGGTCGGGCCGCAAAAATGACCACGTCCGCCGGAGGGGCGGCGGGCACTGACCAGATGGAAAACCGGCAGGTCCGGCTACAGCAGCCAGTCTGTCACGAAGCTCGGAACATGTGTGCCGTGCTGGTCAAGCGCGTCAGCCGCATCGGCCGGCAGAGTGACGTCCGCATGAGGCGCGAAGTGATCGCCGGCGGAGGGGTGATCCGGAACCACCACTGCAAGGGCGGCATCGAAAGTGGCTGGCGGCAGATGGCTTTTAGCCTGGTCAGGCAGCGCGCTGAACACGTCATCAGGCATTTGGAATGCGGCTGGTTTACCCGACATGATCGTCATCCAATCAACCCCAATTCACATTAGACCGGGCTAATGTTGAAAGGCAAGATGGTCGGCGGAGTCGGCTGGCGCCGGGCATGGGGGCGCGAAATCCATACCTCAATCGCCCAGCGGCAATCTTGGATCGTCAACCTTCAGCGTGTTCACGCTCTGCTTGATGCGGCGCAGGTTCTCCAGCACCTTCGGCCCGCGCGATTCCGCCACCGTGGTGGCGATCATGTCGACGATTGCCAGAAGCGCGTAGCGAGACGAGGTCGGCTTGTAGATGTTGCCGTCCTCGAATGACTGCAGCAGGATCACCGTGTCGGCGACCTTGGCCAAAGCCGAATCCGGCGCGGTTACGGCGACGGTGGCGGCGCCATATTGCTGCGCGACCTCGACGGCCTCGATCACCGAGCGCGCATAGCCAGAAACCGAGAAGGCAACCAGCGTCGTCTCAGGCGTCGCGACGGCGGCATACATGCGCTGCAACTGGCCGTCGACCTGGGCGAGCGCCGACAGGCCGAGCCGGAACAGCCGGTTCTGCATCTCGGTCGCCATCATAGAGGAAATGCCGCCGGAGCCGATGCACAGCACATTGCCGGAACCGGCGATGCGGGCGGCCACGCTCACCAGAACGCTCATGTCCAGGTTCTCGCTGGCGCGCTGGATGGCGGCGATCGCGGCTTCGGTGATCGCGGAGGCGATGCGCTGCTCGCGAGCGTCGCGGCTGAGCGGCTCCGGCGACAGATACTGGCCGCCGATGGCGATCGCCTGCGCCAGGTAGAACTTGAAATCGCGCAAGCCTTCGCAGCCGAGATTGCGGCAGAAGCGGGTGACGGTCGGCTCGCTGACGCCGACGCGCGCGGCGATCTCCGAGATCGCCGCCTTGGAGGCGAAATCGAGATCGGAAAGCACGAGGCCGGCCAGCCGGCGGTCCGACTTGGTGCCGTCCTGCGACATCAATTGCAGGCGGGTGATGATGTCGGCCGGTGTCTTCATCTTGTTGTCTTCAAAATCGTCTTGTCCTTACAGCGGCAGGCCCGTCGCCTTGTCGAAGAGATGGACGTTGCGCGGGTCGACGCTCACCGGCAGCCTGTCCCCAGGCTTCACCTGCAGCCGGTCGCGGAACACGGCGCGCACCGTGTCGTCGCCGATCGAGCCATAGACATGGGTTTCCGAGCCGGTCGGCTCGACGACGTCGACATCGATCGCGATGGCGTCTTCGGCGGCGCCGATGACGAAATGCTCGGGGCGGATGCCGGCCTCGACAGTGTCGCTGCCGGATGCTGCCTTGCCGGCAAGCGCCAGGCGACCGCCGCTGCTGGTCTCGAACCAGGATTTGCTGTTAGCGGTCTTCAGCGCGCCGGAAACAAAGCTCATCGATGGCGAGCCGATGAAGCCGGCGACGAACTTGTTGGCCGGGCGGTCATAGAGCTCCAGCGGCTGCCCGACCTGCTGGATGCGGCCGCGGTCCATCACCACGATGCGATCGGCCATGGTCATCGCCTCGATCTGGTCGTGGGTGACGTAGACGATGGTCGATTTCAGCCGCTGGTGCAGCGCCTTGATCTCGGTGCGCATCTGCACGCGCAACTGCGCGTCGAGGTTGGAAAGCGGCTCGTCGAACAGGAACACCGAAGGCTCGCGCACGATGGCGCGGCCCATGGCGACGCGCTGGCGCTGGCCGCCCGACAATTGTCGTGGATAGCGGTCGAGATAGGAGAAGAGGTTCAGCACCCCTGAAGCCTTCTTCACCTTGTCGTCGATCGCGGCGCGCGTCTCGCCGCGGATCTTGGGGCCAAAGCCGATATTGTCCGCGGCTTTCAGATGCGGGAACAGGGCGTAGGACTGGAAGACCATGGCGATGTTGCGCTTCTGCGGCGGCAGCTCGTTGGCGCGTACGCCGCCGATGATGAGGTCGCCGGAGGTGATCGTCTCCAGTCCCGCCAGCATGCGCAGCAGGGTCGACTTGCCGCAGCCGGACGGGCCGACCAGCACGACGAACTCGCCGCTTTTGATCTCGAGGTTGATGTCCTCGAGGATTTTGTGCTGGCCGAAGGCTTTCGACAGGTTGCGAAACTGGACGTCGGTCATGGTCACGCTCCCAAAATGTCGTCGATGAAAGGCAGGTAGCCGGCTGTCAGTCCGGCGTCGACCGGCACAATCGCGCCAGTTATGCCGGATGCACGGTCGGAGGCAAGGAAAGCCACTGCTTCGGCGACTTCCGACGCATTGACGATGCGGCCGAGTGGATAGAGCCGCTTCAGCCGGCCGAGGATTTCAGGGTTCTTGGCGAGGCGATGATCCCAGGCGGCAGTACGGATCGATCCCGGGCAGACGACATTGGCGCGCACGCCGCTGCGGCCAAGCTCGACGGCGATCGACTTGGCATAGGCGTTGATGCCGGCCTTGGCAGCCGCATAGGCCGGATTGCCGAAATGCGCGATGGCGTTGACCGAGGAGATGAAGACGACGCTGCCCGCGCCGCTTGCCGCCATCGCCTTGATGATCGGGTCGGCGAAATTCATCACGCCGGTCAGGTTGAGGTCGAGCTCCTGCTCTATCTTGTCGGCCGTCAGCGCCGTCAATGTCTCGGCGCGCGTCCAGCCGGCGTTGTTGATCAGGACGTCGGGGACGCCGTCCTTGTCGAGCAGGGTGGGAATCGCGGCTTCGATCGAGGCGCGGTCGAGCAGGTTGAAGATGTGGCGCGAGGCGATATGGGGGCTCGCCAGCGCTTCCGCCGACTGGTCGCAGCCGACGATGCGCGCGCCACGCTCGGCAAGCAGCGCCACGATCGCCGAGCCGAGGCCGCCACCGGCGCCGGTGACGACAACGGTCTTACCCTCGAAATCGGCCTTCGACACCACGATGCGCGCGCTCCTCCGCAAGCCAGATGGAGGATCAACGCTACTCAACGAAATGTAATTTAGCAACATGATAAACTGCTTGCATGGCGATAAATGATCGATAATGTAGGAAAGTCACATAAATCCTGAGCCCGACAGGGTCAGGGCGCGAATGCGCATCAATGGGAGAGATCAGATGAGCCTTGCGAAATGGACTGTCGGCCTGTTGGCCGGAATGAGCATGCTGGCGCTTGCAGCGCCGGCGGATGCGGGCGAGGTGCGCGTCACCGTCGCCGAATACAGCGCCAAGACCGGCCCCTATTTCGAAGCGGTGAAGAAGGAATTCGAGGCGGCCAATCCCGGCATCACCATCAAATACGAGGTGGTGCCGTGGGACGTGCTTTTGCAGAAGCTCACCACCGACATCACCGCCGGCACCAATGCGGACCTCTCGATCATCGGAACACGCTGGCTGATCGACTTCGTGCAGCAGGATGTCGCCGAGCCGCTCGACAGCTACATCACGCCCGAGTTCAAGGACCGCTTCATCGACACTTTCCTTCAGCCCTCGATCATGGAGGGCAAGACCTATGGCCTGCCGATCGCGGCTTCGGCGCGCGCCATGTATTACAACAAGGAGCTTTTCGAGAAGGCCGGCATCGCCAAGCCGCCGGCGACCTGGACCGAGCTGCAGGAGGATGCGCGCAAGATCAAGGGGGTCGGCGCCTTCGGCTTCGGCCTGCAGGGCAAGGAGATCGAGACCGACGTCTATTACTACTACGCGATGTGGTCGCAGGGCACCGAGATCCTCAACAAGGACGGCACGTCCGGCTTGAGCACGCCGGGCGCGCTCGAAGCCGCCAAGCTCTACAAGTCGATGATCGACGAGGGCCTGACCGAGCCGGGCGTCACCTCCAACAACCGCGAGGATGTGCAGAACCTGTTCAAGCAGGGCAAGGTCGGCATGATGATCACCGCGCCCTTCCTATCCAACCAGATCAAGGAAGAAGCGCCGAAGCTGAAATACGGCGTCGCCGCCATTCCTGCCGGTCCGACCGGCGCGCGCGGCACCTATGGCGTCACCGACTCCATCATCATGTTCAAGAACTCCAAGAACAAGGACGAGGCCTGGAAGCTGCTCGACTTCCTGTTCACCAAGGAGCAGCGCGCCAAGTTCACGCAAGGCGAAGGCTTCCTGCCGGTGAACAAGGAAGAGGCGAAGATGGACTATTACGTCAACAACGCCGATCTCGCCGCCTTTACAGCACTGCTGCCCGACGCCCGCTTCGCGCCGGTCATCCCCGGTTGGGAAGAGATCGCCCAGATCACGTCCGACGCCATGCAGAAGATCTATCTCGGCAGCGCCGAGCCGGAAGCCGCCTTGAAGGAGGCCGCCGCCAAGGCCAATGGCGTGCTGAAGAAATAGGGCGTATCTCCCTGCGCCCCGTGGCGCGCCCCACCCCGTCGGGGCGCGCCACATCCTTTCCGGTCTTCAGCAGAAAGACAGAATCGTCGATGTCAGCGCCGCCCCAGCCAGCCTCCTTCCTCTCCCTCCGGAGGGGGGAGAGGTGGCTCGGCGAAGCCGAGACGGAGTGGGGGAACCACCTGGCAACCGCCGCGAACGGACATACGAGGGACGCAAGGCGCAAGCATCGCCTCGCCTTGCGCCCAAGGATCGACCCCCACTCCGCCGAGCTTCGCTCGACACCTCTCCCCCGATCGACGGGGGAGAGGAAGGGCCCTCTTCCGCAACTGCCGCGGAGGACAGGCAGGCAGGTGAGGGGCAGCGCCAACGCTGGCCTGGAATTCAAATGCGGGGACGTGCCTTGAGCACCAATGCCACTGCTGTCTACTCCCAAAGCGGTACAAGCCAGCCGATGCAAAGCCGGATCCTGCCTTACCTGCTGACTTTGCCCAGCCTGCTCTTGGCAGCAGTGGTTATCTTCTGGCCGGTCTGGGACCTGGTGCAGATCTCGACGCATGAGGTGAATCGCTTCGGCCAGTTGCGCGACTTCAGCGGCCTGGCCAATTTCTCGGCGCTTGCCGCCGATCCCGACTTTGTCGCGGCGCTCTGGCGCACCGGCCTATGGACCGTGCTTGTGGTCGGCGGCGCGCTGCTGTTGTCGATCCCCGTGGCGATCATCCTCAATACCGACTTCTACGGGCGCGGCCTCGCCCGCGTCATCATCATGCTGCCCTGGGCGGTGTCGCTGACGATGACGGCAGTGGTCTGGCGCTGGGCGCTCAACGGCGAGAGCGGCATGCTCAACTCGGCGCTGATGAAGCTCGGCATCATCAGCCAGAACATCCAGTGGCTGGCGAGCGCCGAGACCGCATTCCCGATGCAGGTGCTGATCGGCATCCTGGTGACGGTGCCGTTCACCACCACGATCTTCCTCGGCGGCCTGTCCTCGATCCCCGACGATCTCTATGAGGCCGCCGCGCTCGAAGGCGCAACCCCCTTCCAGCAGTTCCGCGAGATCACCTTTCCGCTGCTGAAGCCGTTCATCAACATCGCGATCGTGCTCAACACCATCTATGTCTTCAACTCCTTCCCGATCATCTGGGTGATGACACAGGGCGGGCCGGCGAACTCCACCGATATCCTGGTCACGCATCTTTACAAGCTCGCCTTCCGCATCGGCAAACTGGGCGAAGCGTCAGCGGTGTCGCTGGTGATGTTCGTGATCCTGCTCATCTTCACCATGATCTATGTGCGGCTGGCCATGCGGGAGCAGCGGGCATGAGGAACGGCAAGCTCAAACGAACGATCATCGCCTGGCTGCTGCTTGCGCCACTGATCGTGGTGACGATCTTTCCCTTCGCGGTGATGTTCCTGACAGCGGTCAAGCCGCGGCCGGAAGTGCTTTCGCCCACCTGGTGGCCGAGCGAGTTCCGCTGGTCGAATTTCGCCGACATGTGGGTGGCGACCGGCTTCGGCCAGGCGCTCCTCAACTCGCTCTATGTCTCGGCGCTGGCGACAATCGGCGCTATCCTGATCTCCGTGCCGGCGGCCTACGCCATGTCGCGGTTTCGTTTTGCCGGCTACGGCGCCTTCCGCCAGTTCCTTCTGATCTCCCAGATGATCTCGCCGATCGTGCTGGTGCTCGGCCTGTTCCGGCTGATGGCCGCCTGGGGTCTGGTCGAGAGCACGACCGCGCTCGGCTTCATCTACATGGCCTTCAACGTCGCCTTCACCGTGTGGATGCTGCAGAGCTATTTCGACACCATCCCGCGCGACCTCGAAGAAGCGGCCTGGATGGAAGGCGCCGGCCGCTGGCTGACCTTGCGAAAAGTATTCCTGCCGCTCTGCCTGCCGGCGATCGCGGTGACAGCGATCTTCACTTTCATCAACGCCTGGAACGAGTTCGTGGTGGCGCTCACCATGCTGCGCAGCCAGGAGAGCTATACGCTGCCGATCCAGGTGTTCACGCT
>NZ_RZSL01000346.1:0-6748 GCF_003997355.1 Mesorhizobium sp. M1E.F.Ca.ET.041.01.1.1
TACGCGACCGGCCCGTGCTTCTGCTCGACGAGCCCTTTGCCTCGCTCGGACCGGCACTGCGCGACGACATGCTCGATCTCGTGGCCGGCATCCATGCCGAGCGGCACATGACCGTGCTTTTCGTCACGCACCAGCCGGACGATGCCCGCCGCATCGGCGAGAACATGGCATTTCTGGACGAAGGAAGGATCGCCGCGACCGGACCGGCCGCGGATTTCTTCGGCCGGTCTGGACCGGACGCCTTCCGGCGCTATATCGGCGATCGAGGCGGCAGCGTTGCCGGATCACAACATATTGCCCGGAAGCGGACATAATTTACGCTCAAACCGGCAGCGGGCGATCCGGCGTTTGCTTGCCTTGTCCGGGGGAGTGTGGCTAGGTCCGGCCATACCGGCCCGGGGGCCGGGCTGATTTGCCGAGAAATTTGGAAAGGAAGCCGATCTGCCGAGCGGCGCGGAGAGAGTTTGGATGAGGCCGCTGACGCGATTCTTCGCGTTGGCCGGCTTTGCCGTGACGCTGGCGAGCTGCCAGATGTTCACGCCGCCGGACGTGCAGGAATCTGGCTTCCAGCCCTCGGACAAGCCGATCACGGTCGACAACGTCGTCGCCAACGCCAAGCTCGCCGACATGGCGAAAGCGCAGCATCCGCGGATTCTCGCTACTTATGGCGGCGAATATTCCGATCCGAAGCTCGAACGCATGGTCGCCAAGGTCGTCGGCAATTTGACGGTGGTGTCGGCCAACCCGACGCAGACCTATCGCATCACCATCCTCAATTCGCCCAACGTCAACGCCTTCGCGCTGCCGGGCGGCTATCTCTACGTCACGCGCGGGCTGCTGGCTCTGGCCAACGACTCGTCGGAGCTTGCCGCCGTCATCGCGCATGAGATGGGCCACGTCACCGCGAATCACGGCCTGCAGCGGCAGCAGCTCGAGGCCGAGGAGGGGCTGGCGACCAAGGTGGTCTCCGATGTGCTCGGCGACAGCCCCACCGCCAAGGCGGCGCTGATCCGCGGCAAGCTGAAGCTCGCGCAATTCTCGCGCAATCAGGAACTGCAGGCCGACGCCATCGGCATCAAGTCGATCGGCGAGGCAGGCTATGATCCGTACGCGGCCGGCCGCTTCCTGCAGTCGATGTCCGCCTATACCGATTTCCGCTCGGTCAGCGGCGCCACCGATGCCAGCCTCGACTTCCTGGCGACGCACCCCAACACGCCGCAGCGTATCGATCTGGCGCAGCGGCTTGCCCGCAACTTCGGCCCGCCTGGCGTCGGCACGCGCGACCGCGATGCCTTCCTCGCCGGCATAGACGGGTTGCTCTACGGCGATACGCCGGAAGAGGGCTATGTGCGCGGCCAGACCTTCATGCATCCCGGCCTTGGCGTCTCGTTCTCGGTGCCGGACGGCTTCGTCATCGACAATTCGGCGGCCGCGGTGACCGCGACCGGACCTGGCGATATCGCCATCCGCTTCGACGGCGTGGCGATCGACAAGTCGGTGTCGCTGACCGATTACATCCGCAGCGGCTGGGTCGCCGGACTGGACGACACCAGCGTGCGCCAGGAAACGGTCAACGGCAACGAAGCCGCGATGGCGCATGCCAGCGCGCAAGGGTGGCAGTTCGATATCGCAGTCATCCGCGCCGGCGGGCAGGTCTATCGCTTGCTGACTGCGGCACCTTCGGCCAGCACCGCGCTGGAGCCGGTCGCGCGTTCGGTCAGCGGTTCGTTCCGTACATTGAGCGCGGCCGAGAAGGCGGCGCTGAAGCCGCTGCACATCAGGGTGGTCACCGTGCAGCCGGGCCAGAACATGGGCACGCTCGCGGCCCAGATGGTCGGGGTCGACCGCAAGCTCGATCTCTTCCGCGTGCTGAACGCGATGTCGCCGGGCGCGACGGTGTCGGCCGGAGACAAGGTCAAGATCGTCACCGACAGGTAAGCCCGCGACTGCGGTTCATATTTCAGGCTGCTTCCGCCAGGAATTCGGGGTTCTGCTTGACCAGCGCCACTTTCAGCTTTTCCATGGCGCGCGCTTCGATCTGGCGGACGCGCTCCTTGGAGATGCCGAGCGCCTCGCCGAGCGATTCCAGGGTGGCGCCGTCGTCGCTCAGCCGGCGCTCCTCGATGATCCGGAGCTCGCGGGCATTGAGCGCGCCGAGCGCGCTCCTCAGCCAGACCGCGCGACGCTCGACGTCGATCGTCTCGCCGACCACCTCGTCGGGAAGCGGATCCTCCGAGACCAGGAAATCCATCCGCTCGGCCGCGCCGTTCTCGTCGGCCAAAGGGGTGTTGAGCGAGCTGTCGGGAGCCGAAAGGCGAGAATCCATCATCGCCACGTCGGCTTCCGGCACGCCGAGAGCGGCCGAGACCTCGCGGTAGAGCGAGGCATTGGAGATCGGCTCGGCGCCGTTGGCGAGCCGCGCGCGCAACCGTCTCAGATTGAAGAACAGCGCCTTCTGCGCCGAGCTCGTCCCGCCGCGCACGATCGACCAGTTGCGCAGGATATAGTCCTGCATCGAGGCGCGGATCCACCAGGTGGCGTAGGTCGAGAAGCGCACCTCGCGGGCAGGCTCGAAGCGGGCCGCGGCTTCCAGCAGACCGACATGGCCTTCCTGGATCAGATCGCCGAGCGGCAGGCCGTAATGGCGGAATTTCGACGCCATGGAAATCACCAGGCGCATATGGGCGACGGTGATCAGATGCAGCGCGTCCTGGTCGTTCTTTTCCTTCCAGCGTATGGCCAGGAGGTGCTCCTCGTCGCGCTCGAGATAGGGAGCCTTCATTGCCGCCCGGACCAGTGTCCGTCCTGCCACGTCCTCGATCATGCCGGCTCCTCTTGGCGGTCGTTCGCGCTGATGACGGTTGAAAAGACGCTGCCGCGCCCTACAACAGCCTGCAACGTGCCAGGAGCATGGATGGTTCCGTAGCTGCGGTGGCGCGCATCCGGTGCGCCAGGCACGGCTTTGTTATCGATCCGGGACGTCCGCCCGCCGTGATTTGCGCTGATTTTGAGGACCAGATTTCTGGCTGAGCCAATTTTTGAAATCTGGTTCCTTATTTCGTGAGCTTCTATCTGCCAGTTTGCGGCTCTCACACTGCGCCGGAGCACCGGTCAAAACGGGATCACAGAAAAATGAAATGGCTCAAATCGCTCCTCGTCGCCGGAACCCTGCAGGTTCTGGCGGTCACCGCCGGACATGCCGGCGCCAATCTCGACCAGATCAAGCAGTCCGGCGTCCTGAAGGTCGGCACGGAAGGCACCTACGCGCCTTTCACCTATCATGACGAATCCGGAGCGCTGGTCGGCTTCGATGTCGAGATCGCCAAGGCGATTGCCGAGAAGCTCGGCGTCAAGGCGCAGTTCCTCGAAGGCAAGTGGGACGGCCTGATCGCCGGTCTCGACGCCAACCGCTACGACGCGGTCATCAACGAGGTCGGCATCACCGATGCGCGCAAGGCCAAGTATGATTTCTCCGATCCCTACATCGCTTCCAAGGCGGTGCTGATCGTTCGCGGCGACGACACCGACATCAAGACCTTTGCCGATCTCAAGGGCAAGAAGGCGGCGCAGTCGCTGACTTCCAATTTCGGCAAGCTCGCAGAGAAGAACGGCGCCGAACTGGTCGGCACCGATGGTTTCGACCAGTCGATCCAATTGCTGCTGACCGGCCGCGCCGACGCCACGATCAACGACAGCCTGTCCTTCCTCGACTTCAAGAAGCACAAGCCCGACGCCAATGTGAAGATCGCCGCGCAGGAAGAGAACGCCGACTATTCCGGCGTCATCGTGCGCAAGGGCGATCCTGAACTGGTCGCCGCGATCAACAAGGCGCTGACCGACATCAAGGCCGACGGCAGCTACAAGAAGATCGCCGATACTTATTTCGGCCAGGACGTCTCGCAGTAAGCCCTAGTGCATGTCGCCCAAAAGTGTGCAGCGGTTTTGGGAGAACGACATGCATCAAAACAAAGACCTAAAGCGCGTCGCCTGAATCCGCTTCAGCGCGACGCGCTTTAATCGTCCTTTGCTTGAATTCCGGCGGGCCGTCTTTGACGGCCCGCCGGTTTTTGCATGATAGTCGTTGGAGCCAGGACGGTCTGGCAAGGAGGGTTTCGTGGCGCATTGGCTGCAATTGATGCTGGAATCATTGCCGACATTGCTGTGGGCGGCGCTGATCTTCACCGTGCCGCTGACGCTGCTGTCCTTCGCCCTCGGGCTCATCGCCGGGCTGGTCACGGCGCTGATCCGGCTGTTCGGCCCGAAGCCGCTGGTGGCGCTCGTCCGCTTCTATGTTTGGATTTTTCGCGGGACGCCGCTTCTGGTCCAGCTTTTCCTGATCTTCTACGGCCTGCCGTCGGTCGGCATCCTGCTCGATGCCTTTCCCGCCGCGCTGATCGGCTTCACGCTCAACATCGGCGCCTACAGCTCGGAGATCATCCGCGCCGTCATCGGCTCGGTGCCGAAGGGCCAATGGGAGGCTTCCTACTCGATCGGCATGACCTGGAGCCAGGCGATGCGGCGCACGATCCTCCCGCAAGCGGGCCGCGTCGCGGTGCCGCCGCTTTCCAACACCTTCATCTCGCTGGTCAAGGACACATCGCTGGCGGCGGCAATAACGGTGCCCGAAATGTTCCAGGCGGCGCAGCGCATCGTCGCCACCACCTATGAGCCGCTGATCCTTTATGTCGAGGCGGCGGCGCTCTACCTGGCGATGAGCTCCGTGCTGTCGGCGCTGCAGGCGCGGCTTGAGGTGCGGCTCAACCGCTATGGCGGCTTCCTGGAGGCCAATGCATGATCGGCCTCACCGACATCGAAAAGCGCTTCGGCGACAACCTCGTCCTGAAGGGCGTCACCGTCAGCATCGACGAGGGCAGCGTCACGGCGCTGGTCGGGCCTTCGGGCGGCGGAAAGAGCACGCTTCTGCGCTGCATCAATCTCCTGGAAATCCCGACCGCCGGCACCTTGCGCATCGGCGATGAGACGCTTGTGTTCCACCCCGGCGCCAAGGTGCCTTCAAGAAATATCCAGCGGGTGCGCCTGCAGACCGGCATGGTGTTCCAGAACTTCCAGCTCTTTCCGCATCGCACCGCGATCGAGAATGTCATGGAAGGGCTGGTCACAGTGCTGAAATGGCCGCAGCCACGGGCGCTCGAGCGGGCAACGGCGCTGCTCGAGAAGGTCGGCATGGCACACAAGGCCGATGCCTGGCCGGCAACGCTGTCCGGCGGCCAGCAGCAGCGCGTGGCGATTGCCCGGGCGCTGGCGCCGTCGCCGCGCGTGCTGCTTTGCGATGAGCCGACCTCGGCGCTCGATCCGGAACTGGCGCAGGAAGTGGTCGATGTGCTGGGCCAACTGGCGCGCGAAGGCACGACCATGGTGATGGCCACGCATGATCTCAGGCTTGCTTCCAAGATCGCGCAGGAAGTGGTGTTCCTCGATGCCGGTGTCGTCGTCGAGAAAGGTCCGGCCTCGGTCGTGTTCGACCGGCCAGAGCGTGAGCGGACCAAGCGCTTCATCGCCTCGCTGCGCCAGGAAGAGGCGCAGAGGGAGGCCGGCGGCGAGCCTTCTACCTCCCCCTTGTGGGGAGGTCGGACCGAAGGTCCGGGTGGGGGTTGACGCCGCACCCCCCGCTGCTTCGCAGCGACTCTCCCCACAAGGGGGAGAAACAAAAAACCCGGCGCGGAGCCGGGTTTTTCGTGTTCGGGTGAGTGATCAGCTCAGGCAGCTTCTTCCTGCTCGGCTTCCTCGTTGTCGGCCTTGGCGCCGCGCTTCGGGCCCTTGTTGAGGTTGACCTCGATGAGGCGCACGGCTTCCGTCTCCGACATGCGGTTGACGGCCGCGATCTCGCGGGCCATGCGGTCAAGCGCGGCTTCGTAGAGCTGGCGCTCGGAATAGGACTGCTCCGGCTGGTTGTCGGCGCGGTAGAGGTCGCGCACCACTTCCGAGATCGAGATCAGGTCGCCGGAATTGATCTTGGCATCATATTCCTGCGCGCGGCGCGACCACATGGTGCGCTTGATACGGGCGCGGCCCTGCACGACCTTCAGCGCGCGATCGACATAGTCCTCTTCCGACAGCTTGCGCATGCCGATCGAGGTCGCCTTGGCGACCGGCACCTTGAGCCGCATCTTGTCCTTCTGGAAATCGATGACGAACAGTTCCAGCTTGTGACCCGCGACTTCCTGCTCGTCGATCGCCACGATCTGACCGACGCCATGCGCCGGATAGACGATGAATTCGCCGGTCTTGAACCCGTGACGGGCCGCGGTAGACTTCTTCTGCGGGGTGATCGTTGCCATTACGCCCTGAACTCCTTAGTTGTAGCGCCGGCATGGCGGCGCCGGCTGAAACTCAGACGATCGGCGGAAGCCGACCTTTAGCCGCACAACATGTGAACCACCGGAATAAGCCGGGACCGACAAAGCGCACGAATGCCACCTGCCTGCCCCAGATCGCTCTGGTCCGGATTTGAAAAGCTCACCTTTCAGTGATTTGGGGCGTTAGCGCCATAAATCGACGTTGTGTCACCGGCATGTTTTGCAGATGTAACACAAAAAGTCGGAAGAATCAAGGTTTTGCTGCGTTCGCTAACACCAAGAACCATCGCTGCCTGTCAAGACAGCAATTGTATCGAGGCCTTTACGTCGCGTCATGCCGGCGGTGCCGGCAGCCAAATCAGTCGCCTTCGCCGGGCTCGGGCGAAAAATATTTCTCGAACTTTCCGGTCTCGCCGTCGAAGGCCTTGGCG
>NZ_RZSL01000347.1:0-6734 GCF_003997355.1 Mesorhizobium sp. M1E.F.Ca.ET.041.01.1.1
GGCCACGCTCAACCTAAATGGCTCGGACAGCTGGAGCCGTGAGGTTGGTTCTCAAGGCCTGGATGGCGCCGCAATCACATTCGCCCGGGCGGGGTAAAAGCGATTTTTTGAAGCCACTCGCGCTTTTGCGCTAACGAAGGTCCCGCGCCGTATTTGGGCCGGATCCATTTGTGGCCCATCAGAGAAGCAATTACCTTCTCCGGCGCCTCAACTGCCGTCAGCCGGTCCTCGAAAGTGTGTCGCAGGCTATAAAGACTATGCTCGGAAGTCGGCAGAAGTTCCTTGCTGGCGAGCACCTTGTTGACGAGCGCTGAAAGTGACGCGGCCTTGTCGCGATAACGAGGAAAGCCGTCCGGATGGAGCTTGATGGCTGCAAGTGCGCCGCCAACCAAGGGAATGTCACGGGCTGAATGACCGGTCTTCAAGCGACGGCCATTGGGGCGCACCCGCACATGCGGGATTTCTTGATCGAGGTGGATTGTTTCGGTGGTGAGGTTTGCCGCTTCAGAAAGCCTGAGTCCGGTATCGGCAATCACATAGATTAGATGGCGGGCTTCGTCATTGAGTCCGTCGAGCGCGCCTTCAGCGAGTATCTTCTCCTGAATGAACTCCGCTGTGAACGCAGCGCGTTGCCCGGGGACGGCGCCGGAAAGACGCAGGTTTCGAAAAACCGGCTCCAGCTTGAGCTGGTGAGTCAGATCGACGACGCGCAGCATTTTCGAAACATGGCCGATGTCCTTGTTGGCCGTACCGATATCAAGTCCATCCTCAACGATCCGCTTTTGCCACCACTCGCGGAACGCGATTGCGTCGTCCCGAGTGAGGCTTGCGATCTCCTTGTCGCCAATGACTCCAACCAGATTGGCAACTGCGCGCTTTTTGGGGTTACGCCATTTCTTGATTTGGTTAGGCGACATGGTCAGCAAGTTCTGTTGCTCGATCGTCTCGAATTCCTTGATAAGACCGCTCAGGCGGACCGCTGGCCGCTTCTCCCCACCCATGACGGCCGAGACGTCCTGCGCGTCCTCGATCGATTTTTTGTCGAGGAGCAGCTTGATACGGGCCATGAGTTCGTCGAGCGGCCCCGCTGCTAGTTCCTCGTTAGAGCGATAGGCCAATCCAAATGACCGCGCGCGCTTCCTCGCGGCTTCGAAACGCAGCCCCGCCTCGGCGGATTGGCCTTCCCGCAGTCTACGCCAATACGCCTCCAGCCCCGCGCCGAGGCTTTGCACTGCATCTCGCGCCCGTACACCGCGGGGATCGTCAGCCACGGCGACGCCCGTGGAAATGCGTACTAGGCAGCGGCGATCAAACGCCGCGAATTCCTTCGGCACCCTGCGGACGAGATACCAGATGCCTTCACGTTTATGCGGCTTTGGCGCTGCGGAACGTCGCATTATCTTTCTCTAATGTTACACAGTTTGTTACACAGTCTAAGATAAGTTTCGCTTCGCGCTGGTCAAGCGCAACAAGGAAGCTTTTGAAAGGAAACGATTATTATGGAAGCTAAATGGCGGAGAGGGAGGGATTCGAACCCCCGATACCCTTGCGAGTATGCCGCATTTCGAGTGCGGTGCATTCGACCACTCTGCCACCTCTCCGCGAGGTCATGGTCGGCCGTTGCCGGCGCGGCGCACTAGATAACGGCTGACCGCTGCAGTTACAAGGCCCTATTCGACCGATTTCCCGCTTCTTCGGGAAGCGACCGCCGACGCGGCAGACCAGCCTTGCCGGCGATGTCGCTCCGGGTCGGCGAGGGCAAGGCCCGCTCGCCTTGACTTCCGCGCAACCTTCGGTTAGGGACAGCCCGCATTCGGCGTGGGGGTTTCTCCGCGCCGCTTGTTTTTTGAACCCGCAGACTGACAAAAAGACGGCCGAACCGCTCGAGGCGGTTCATCAAGGCCGACCGAACAGCGAAAGGCAAAAAATGTTCGCAGTCATCAAAACGGGCGGCAAGCAGTATCGCGTCGCCGCCAACGATCTCTTGAAGATCGAGAAAGTCGAAGCCAAGGTCGGCGATATCGTCGAGATCGGCAATGTGCTCGCGCATGGCGAGGGCGAGAATGTCACCTTCGGCGCGCCGTTCGTCGACGGCGCCATGGTCACGGCGGAAGTCGTCGAGCAGGGCAAGAACCGCACGGTCATCGCTTTCAAGAAGCGCCGCCGCCAGAATTCGCGCCGCAAGATCGGCCACCGCCAGCTTCTGACCACCGTGCGGATCTCCGAGATCCTGCTGGGCGGCGCCAAGCCGGCGAAGAAGGCCGCCGCGAAGCCGGAGGCCAAGGCGCCGGAAGCCAAGGCTGAAGTCGCCGCCGAGGCGAAGGCTGAAGCCGCGCCGAAGGAGGCCAAGGCCAAGAAGGAAGCCAAGGCAGAGGCTGCTTCCGGCGAAGAGGCCAAGGCCGCGCCGCTGTTCAAGGCGCCGAAGGGCGAGCCGGATGACCTCACCGTCATCAAGGGCATCGGCCCGGTCGCGGCGAAGGACCTCGCCGAGCAGGGCATCGTCACCTTCGCGCAGCTCGCCAAGCTGACCGACAAGGATGTCGCCAAGATCGACGAGCACATGCCGTTCAGCGCCGACCAGATCAAGGACTGGCGCGAGCAGGCCAAGGAGCTGGCGAAGAAGTAAGACGACCGGCGACAATCGTCGCCGGCACGACTTGAAACGGAACGCGAACGCGTTCATAAGACAATTCAAGCGCCTCACGGCGCATCGGAGTTAGTTAGATGGCACACAAGAAAGCTGGCGGTTCGTCGCGCAACGGTCGCGACTCGCACTCCAAGCGGCTCGGCGTGAAGAAGTTCGGCGGCGAAGCCGTCGTTGCCGGCAACATCATCATTCGTCAGCGCGGCACGCAATGGCATCCGGGCACCAACGTCGGCATGGGCACGGACCACACCCTTTTCGCACTCGAAGCAGGCGCAGTCGCCTTCAACAAGAAAGCCAACGGCCGAACCTACGTCTCGGTAAACCCGATCACCAAAGCAGCGGAGTAGCCGGTTCCGCACCATAACACCGGCGCCCATCTCGGGAACCGGTGTCTGGCCAGGCCAGGAAAAGGATCAGGAGAGATGGGCTTCCATCTCTCCTTTTTATTTTTCTTATGCCCTGGAGGACTAAAATGGTTGCCGAAGCGGAAGACACCGACGACGAAAGTTACGCGATAGACTGCCCGGTGCTCACCACCGAGCGCCTGGTCATGCGCGCGCCGCGCGAGAACGATCTCGAGCAATTGATGGCGCTCGCCGACAACCGCCACGTCGCCGAAATGCTGGCCCGTATGCCGCATCCTTACGGCGAGGCCGAAGCCAGAGCCTTCCTTGCCATGGCTTCGTCACGCCGCGCCGGCATCGTCTATGCGCTGACGCTGGCCGGAACCGGAACCTTCGTCGGCTGCGCGGGGCTCAACACCACCGATCGCGGGCTGGAGCTCGGCTACTGGATCGGCGAGCCCTACTGGAAGCGCGGCTATGCGACGGAAGCCGCGCACGCGCTGGTCGATCTCGCCTTCCAGAGAACCTCGATCCAGGTCCTGCATGCCTCGACCAGGGTCATCAATCCGGCCTCGCGCCGGGTCATCCACAAGTGCGGTTTCCAGTATGCCGGCCAGGGGATGCTGAATTCGATCGTCGCCGGCCAGGTGCCTGTCGAGCGCTACCGGCTGGATCGCAAGACGTGGACGAGCCTACGCAACTGGGTGCATTTCTAGGCGCCGGGCCTCGAACCAAGGTCAAAGGTCAGCCCATTTCGACCCAGACCGGCAGATGATCGGAGCCGACCGCCTGCCGGTCGACCCAGAGGCGCTTCAGCGATTTGGCCAGCGAAGCGCTGGTGAAGACGTAGTCGATGCATTTGTAGCGGCTGGCATCGTCGGGCCGCTTTGGATCGACAGAGGTGACGAGGCCGGAAGCGCCAAGGCGCTGGGCGGCGTCGACGGCGAGATCGGCGGTCAGCGGCATGCCGAATTCATGGTCCGCGCGGCCGGCGAGTTCGACATATTCGGGCGATCCGGGCAGCATGTTGAAGTCTCCCATGACGATGAAGGCCTCCGGATAGGGCAGGTCCGGCAGGCCGATCTCGGGAATGCCGGAAAGGCCGCCGCCTTCCAGCGCGTAGTTCAACAGGCGCTGGCGCAGGAAGCGGATCTGGCTCTGGCGCTCGACCGGGCTGCGGTGGTCGAGATGGGTGGAATAGAAGCGGACGAAGCCGAGCGGCGTCTCGATCAGCGCCTCGAGCGCCCCGCGCTGGCAGTTCATCGCCTCGAGGCTGCGGCTGCGCGGCAAAAGGAGATTGCGCGACAGATGAATGGGCGTCTTCGACAGCACCATGTTGCCGAGCTGGAAGGTGCGGGTGACGGCGCGGCCGGTGTCGAGGCGCGAGCCGACATTGACCTCGAAATTGCTGCCGTAGGCAGCGAAGTAATCCGGCAGTGCCTCGCCGATCTCGGCCACCATGTCGCGATCGCCGTTGCGCGGGTTGTTGCGGGTCACCTCCTGCAGGGCGATGACATCGGCGCCGCGCACGGCGTCGGCAATGCGGCCGACATCGTATTTGCCGTCGAGGCCGATGCCGTACTGGATGTTGTAGGTGACGAGCTGCATTCCGGTACTCCAACACCAACGCGGAACCGCGAAAACCGGAAGCGATCGTCGCGCGGGATCAATCGCAACCGGGCAGTGCCAACGCGTTCGTGGTGCGTGCAAAAGCTTGTGCCGGCGCTTTCGTCACAAAACAGCCTCGCCCTTGGCCCCGCCTTGGTTTAGAGCAATCGCGCAAGGCAATCAGCAGAAACCTGAAAAATTCCGATGAAATTCCTCGATCAAGCCCGAGTTTACATCCGTTCCGGCGACGGCGGCGCCGGTTCGGTGTCCTTCCGCCGCGAGAAATTCATCGAGTTCGGCGGTCCGGACGGCGGCGACGGCGGTCGCGGCGGCGATGTATGGGCCGAGGCGGTCGACGGGCTGAACACGCTGATCGACTATCGCTACCAGCAGCATTTCAAGGCCAAGACCGGCATGCACGGGATGGGCCGCAACATGACCGGCGCCAAGGGCGCCGACGTTACGCTCAAGGTACCGGCCGGCACCCAGGTGTTTGCCGAGGACAACGAGACGCTGATCTGCGACCTGACCGAGGTCGGCCAGCGCTTCCTGCTCGCCAAGGGCGGCAATGGCGGCTTCGGCAACCAGCATTTCAAGACCTCGACCAACCAGGCGCCGCGCCGCGCCAATCCGGGACAGCCGGGCGAGGAGCTCAGCATCTGGCTTCGGCTGAAGCTGATCGCCGACGCCGGCCTCGTCGGCATGCCCAATGCCGGCAAGTCGACCTTCCTCGCCGCCGTCACCGCGGCCAAGCCGAAGATCGCCGATTATCCGTTCACCACGCTCTATCCCGGCCTCGGCGTCGCCCGCATCGACGGCCGCGAATTCGTGCTGGCCGACATTCCAGGCCTGATCGAGGGCGCGCATGAGGGCGTCGGCATCGGCGACCGCTTCCTCGGCCATGTCGAGCGCACGCGCGTGCTTCTCCACCTCGTCTCGGCGCTGGAGGAGAATCCAGGCAAAGCCTACAAGACCGTGCGCGGCGAGCTGGAGGCCTATGGTCATGGGCTGACCGACAAGGTCGAGATCGTCGCGCTTTCCCAGGTCGATATCCTCGACGCGGATGCCCGCAAGAAGAAGGCGGCGTCGCTGAAGCGCGCCGCCGGCCGCGCGCCGATGCTGTTGTCGGCCGTCACCGGCGAAGGCGTCGAGGCGGTTCAGCGCGCGCTGATGGCCGTGGTCGCCAAAGCACGCGACGCCGTTCCCGCTCCAGTCGACACGCGCTGGCAGCAAAACCCATGAAATCGCTGAAATCATACCGGCGCATCACCGTGAAGATCGGCTCGGCACTGCTGGTCGACCGCACGAGCGGGCTGAAGCGCGACTGGCTGACCTCTTTAGCCGACGACATCGCGGCGCTCGCCAAAGCCGGCGCGGAGGTGCTCGTCGTCTCCTCGGGCGCCATCGCGCTCGGCCGCACCATCCTGGGCCTCGGCAAGCGCGCGCTGAAGCTCGAGGAAAGCCAGGCCGCCGCCGCCGTGGGCCAGATCGCGCTCGCCGGCGCCTGGTCGGACGCGCTCGGCAGGAACGGGCTGAAATCGGGCCAGATCCTGCTCACGCTCGGCGACACCGAGGAGCGCCGGCGCTACCTCAACGCGCGCGCCACGATCTCGACCTTGCTCAAGATGAAGGCGGTGCCGGTCATCAACGAGAACGACACGGTGGCGACCTCGGAAATCCGCTATGGCGACAATGACCGGCTGGCCGCGCGGGTCGCCACCATGATGGGCGCCGATCTCCTGGTGCTGCTCTCCGACATCGATGGGCTTTATACGGCGCCGCCGGCCAAGGATCCGCAGGCCAGGTTCATCCCGATGGTCGACCGCATCACCCCCGACATCGAAGCGATGGCGGGAGCGGCCGCTTCCGAACTGTCGCGCGGCGGCATGCGGACGAAACTCGACGCCGGCAAGATCGCCAACGCCGCCGGCACGGCGATGATCATCACCGCCGGCACGCGGCTGTCGCCGCTGATGGCGATCGAACGCGGCGAGCGCGCCACCTTCTTCCGGCCGAGCGCCAATCCGGTGAAGGGTTACAAGACCTGGATCGCCGGGCAGCTCGAGCCGGCCGGCCGGCTCGAGCTGCCCGGCGATCCAGGTCTTGTAACCCTTCACCGGATTGGCGCTCGGCCG